>CAIYCZ010000188.1 GCA_903924805.1 uncultured delta proteobacterium
CAGACAGCCTATTTGACGGCTGCGGAGATAAGCGCGGTCAAGGAAAACTGCGATGCTTCATTGTATAACCTCACCCTGACAACAAGCTGGACCACCGGTAATTGCACGACCACTGAGTTTTGCTACAGTTCACCCGTATATTCTGTTACCAGTACCGGTAAAGTTCAGAACACCTACCGCGAGACAAGAAGAGTATTTAAAGATGACAGCAGTTTCAACATTTCAATCCCCTGGGGCACAACCCTGAATTACTGGAAAGAGATTATACCCTGATTAATTATCTTTAAAAATTATTACCTCAATTTCCCATTTTGCAATTATCTTAAAGAATTATTAAAAATATATTACTTTTTCCTTGACAGGCACGGGATTCATTTATAAAGTTTTATAAGGTTTGATAAGCATGGTAAAGGTTTCAATGGATGCATTTGATAACTATGTAACCATAAGGGAAGCGGCGCGGATGCTGGGCGTGTGCGGGGCGACGCTTAGACGCTGGGACAGGCTCGGCAAGCTGAAGGCTATCCGGCATCCTATTAATGGTTACCGGTTGTATAAAATGGATAACCTGAAAAGTCTCATACGGCAGGCGACAAGACATGAATAATAAAAAGTTTCAAGTTTCAAGTTTTAAACCAGAAACCAGAAACCAGAAACCACAAACTATAAACTATAAACTGATATATCGATAGATGAAGTCAAGGATATTTTCCTTTCCCAAAAAATCAAAAAGCTCGGTCGGGATTGAGCTCGGCGGGCACTCTATCAAGATGGTCGAAACCCGTGAGGCAGGGGGAAGAATTCATCTCCTGAGCTACGGGGTCGCTGAGATTCCCCGGGAGAAGAAAGGTAAAGCAGCACGGCACAG
Organism: uncultured delta proteobacterium; assembly: GCA_903924805.1. Classification (GTDB taxonomy): domain Bacteria; phylum Desulfobacterota; class WTBG01; order CAIYCZ01; family CAIYCZ01; genus CAIYCZ01. The sequence goes on from CAIYCZ010000188.1 coordinate 869, forward strand.
CTCTTCCATAGCGCCTTTGATCAAGCAGCTCCTCAGCCGCTGCGTCACGTCTTCACCTGCAATATATTTTTCCATCTCCGGTCCGTCAGTAAGTATACAGCGATTAAAATTTCCGCCGATGCCTGACAATGAACTGCTCCCCGCGATACGCTGGCGGGGCAAAAAACAGTTCCCCTTTTCTCTGGACGAGTCCTATGTGGTGTACAAAAAGCTTGCTGCACCCTCTCCGGAAACTAAGGACGTTGAGCTGTTTGCAGCCGCGGCATTGAGCACGTTTATAGGCCGCGAGCTTTCCCTGTTTGAGCAGGCCGGTAGTGCGCCGGACGGCATAGCCGCGCTGCCGTTTGCCATACAGTCTGCTTTTACATCAGACTATACGGAGTACCGTGACAAGACGGTTGCCTTTCTTGATATCGGCGCTGAAGAGACAACCATTTCTATAATGAAAGGCGGTGAGCTGCAGTCTGTGCGGGAGATTGCCGCCGGCGGAAATGATTTTACCCGGGCGCTCATGGAGCCCTTCACGGTGGAAGGAAAGCACTTTGCCCTGAGCTTTGAAGAGGCAGAGGAAACCAAAAGAAGCTACGGTGTGCCCGTGGGTGGCGGGCAGGGAACAACCCCCCAGGGTATCCCCCTGTCGCGGGTCATGTTTATTGTCCGGCCGATTCTTGAGCGGCTCATTACCGAGGCGCTGCGGTCCTTTGATTCTTACAAGGCGCAGGCGCGGGAAAAGCGGATAGACAGAATCTTTTTGTGCGGAGGAGGCGCAGGCTTAAAAAACCTTTCTGAATTTCTCTCAAGCGGCCTTGGCATCGAGGTTTCTCTGTTTAATCCGTTCGCGCATGTTGTGGTACCTCAAACCCTGCAGCATGATGATTATTTTCAGCAGAACAGGCACGCACTTGCTGTTGCCCTGGGCGTATCAACAGGACACTGCAGGGACATAAACTTTCTGCCGCCGCAGCCGGGGATCCTTGAGACGGTACAGCTTCGAAACTGGATTCCGCTGCTGGTTTTTATTATCTTTTTCTTTTCACTGGCTACCGTGTATATGAGGTCATATTGGTCAGTGGATATAACGCGCGAAGAACTGCAGCATAAGGCATCAGAGCTTGCTTCCCTGAAAGTATATATGGATGAAATGATCAAGCTCAATGTAAAAAGAGAAAATATAAAGCAGCGCTTATCACAGTTTCCCGATTTCTCCCTTGAGCAGCCGCCGTTCTCTGACATCCTTGTGTCTCTCACCCATATGTTTCCGGATAATGCCGCAGTGAGCCGTATCGCTCTTGAAAAAGAGAAACGAGATGTCCGGGAGGCCGCTGCTGCAACGGTTATCATCAAGCTCAGGATAGAGGGCATCGTCTTTGGTGAAGACGCCCAGGTATTTGCAGCCCTTCTCCAGATAACCAGGGATCTTGAGCGAGGCCCTTTTTTTCAGAACGTGATGCTGGTGTCATCAGAAAAGGCTTCTGACCTTGGTTCTCCTGCTTCACGGTTTGTGCTGGAGTGCCCTCTGAAAATGGCATCGTTTATTAATTACGGTTTATAAGCATGAAGTTTAAACTTTCTTTTCGAGAGACCATTATTTTTTTTGCTACACTTATAGTGGTGCTGTACTTCCTGTTCGATTTTTTCCTCTACAGCCCGAAACAAAAAGCGCGCTCAATGGCTGAACAGGAGCTTGCCGCCATGAAACAAAAGATTCAGGACACGCTGGTATTTTTTTCAACCCAGGGAAATGTTGTTGCGGAAATTGCCGGCATGGAGCGGAAGCTTTCTTTCTATGAAGAGAAATTTTCCAAAAAAGAGCAGTTTTCCCGGTTCCTGGAACAGCTTGCCCAGCAGTGCAAAAAGCTCAATATGGAAGTCCTTGCGCTGCACCCCAGAGAAGAAAAATTTCTTCCGCTTGGGTCAGCGCAGACCGAGTACCGGCAGGTCTTCATTGATATGGAGCTGCGCTGTGATTACCGTACCGTCGTTCTGTATATGCAGGCGCTGGATACACTGCCGGTTTTTACCATTGTGGAGCAGCTTGACATCCGCAGGGACGAAAAGTCGCCTACAGTCACCTGTCACATAGTGCTGAAGACACTGTTTTCTTAGGAGAATTATTGCTGCGCATTTTTATGGGAAGATTGCTTTCACATAGGTGCAGAGTCGAAGGGTTCAAATGGTCCAGGATGAAAGGGGTCGCGTGACCAGTAAAGGATTTTAAAAGCAAAACACTTGAACCCTGGAATCCGTGGCCCCTCTATAACAATTTCAGGTAGGCAGGAACAGTACATGGTACCGTCTGTGACACTGAAACAAGAAAATTGCATAATCCTTGGGATATTTATTGCCCTGTTTGGCGCGCTGGTGTTCATCAATATTTTCTCCCTGCAGCGAAGCGTGCCAATGACCGTTTCTGCTCCGGGAAGAATAGACAAGAAAATGGAGAGTCCTGTATTGGGAGAAAAGCCGGCCGGGCAAAAAATAGAAGCACCACAATATGGGGAACAAGGCCTCCTGAAAGAATGGGGCAGGGACCCGTTTACATCAGCCTGGCTGAGCGGAGGCAGTGCTTCCGCAGAGCCGCTTTCGCCTGACATTAAGACAGCAGAGCCGACGGTAACCCTGATACTCATGAGCGATGCCACCAAAATAGCTGCAATTAATAACAGAATTGTTCAGGAAGGCGATATGCTGCAGGATGAGAAAGTAATTAAAATTAAGAACGATGGTGTCGTGCTTTTGAGAAAAGATGGTATGCAGCGATTTCTTCCGTTGCGGAAAGACTCTATTACGTTTAAAGAAAATGAAAATTAGAAAAGGAGAGATACGATGGGGATTTTTCACATAACCCCGATGCATGGCAATAGAAAGCCCCTGAAAATGCATGCGCTGGCAGCCCCGGGTAACCGCGTTTTTTTAATCCTATTTTTTGTGCTGCTGCCGTGTATTCTATGGAGTTGTGCAGCCCAGCAGAAATCGGTGCAAAAGGCTTCCCCTCAGGATCAAAGCAAGGCGACAGCAAAGGGGGAACTTAAAGAACTCGTTCTTCCCCAGAAGGGAGAAATCGGAGCGAAACCACAGAAGCTCTACACGCTGCGCATGCGGGATGCTGAGGTTCAGGACCTGCTGCTTGCCTTTTCCCGGGAGGACACAAATCTGAATGTTGTGGTAGACCCGAAAGTTTCCGGCAGGTTTACGGTGGATTTAAAAGGCGTTACGCTGGAGCAGGCACTGGACGTGATTTGCAGCCAGCTCGGTGTGGAATACCGGCGGGAAAAAAATATTATTACCATATATAAACCGTCACTTGAAACCCGTATTTTTTCCCTTGATTATATTACCACCGTGAGAAAAGGAAAAAGTTTTGCTACAGGCGGTATTAGCGGAAGGTCATCGGGAGGGGGAACCTCCGGCGGTGCAGGAGGTTCCAGTGCTTCAGGGCAGTCAAGAAGTGCAGGATACAGCGAGGTATCAACTGAAGACGAGTCAGACCTCTGGAAAGAAATAGAAAAAGGCCTGCAGAGCCTTAAATCAACCGAGGGCTCTGTTATAGTCCATAAATCATCAAATACCGTGCTGGTCAAGGATTCCCCAGCCTCCCTGCAAAGGATCGCCGGATATCTGAACAGCGTAACCGGGTCGGTCCAGCGGCAGGTTTTAATTGAGACACAGATTATTGAGGTGTCGCTCAATGATACTTTTCAGGCAGGAATTGACTGGCAAACCATCCAGAACCTGCCGCAGATGAGCAACTTATCCTGGGGGCTTGCCGGTAAGGGCACAAGCCCCTGGGTTGGCTATCCCGGTTCTACCGGCACCAGCGGCGGAAGCAGCAGTGGCGGCAGCAGCTCGGGCACTACCCAGGAGATTCCCGGCAAATTTTATATCCGGCCGTACGGCGGCGTTTTTCGTATCGGCGCTCCTGACCAGAACATACCCCTCTCAGACATTGTTGATGCTCTTTCCACCCAGGGCAACGTCAACATCCTCTCATCGCCCAGAATTTCAACCCTCAATAATCAGCCGGCTATTATCAAGGTGGCGCGTGAGGAACCGTACTTTCAGACAACCAGAAGCACCGTAACAGGAGAAACAAACACAACCACAGAAGTAAATTTTTTAACAATCGGCATTGTTCTGGCAGTAACTCCCCAGATAAGCGCAGACGGTACCATAACGCTCACCATTCACCCCAGCATAACGGAGCGGGCAGGAGAGCGGGTCTCTGCCCAGGGAGATGTGGTGCCGATTGTTGATGTCCGGGAAACAGATACCGTTGTGCGGGTAAATGACCGGGAGACAATCCTTATCGCCGGGCTTATGCAGAATAAAATGTTTGAAGACATAAATGGCATACCGCTGCTGCGCGATATCCCCCTGATCGGCCGTTTATTTACCCATATCAGTCGAGAGACCAAAAAGACAGAGCTGGTCGTTATGCTTACCCCGCGGGTTATTACCAGTGAGAATGTAAAAAAACTGTCATCCCCTGCAATCAAGAGCGTTGATGAATTAAGAAGAGACAATTTTAAAAACAGCAAATGATACATACGTTTAAGAGTTACGGAAAGGAGCGTTAAGGAGTTAAAAACATATGCAGGCTGTTGAAAAACACTCATCTACTGCGTTGCGCTTATCCCTCGTCATTGCAGCGTACCGCGAAGTACGCCTCATTCCTCGTGATGTCGCGCGCCTTGCATCTGAATGTTTTTGACCAGCCTGGAAAAAACAACTTTTTCAACAACCGGTTAGACTCCACAACTCCTTAACTCATTTACTTATAAACTCTAGGGGGGTAGCCGTACATGTACATGCATTTTTACGGTCTCAGCGAACGGCCTTTTTCAACCGTCCCTGATACCACCTTCCTCTTTAAAAGCAAGCAGTACCTGGACGCCTATAACCATCTCCTCTACGGCATTCATTCCAAGCAGGGGTTCATGGCGCTCGTCGGCGATGTCGGTACCGGCAAGACAACCCTGTGCCGGGCGCTCCTCCACGCGCTGGAGGGGAAAATGGAAACGGCTCTTATTTTCAACCCCCCGCAGACCTCGATAGAACTGCTCAGGACAATCCTTCAGGATCTGGGACAGGAAGCTTTCGGGTCATCAAAATCAGAACTGCTCGAGTCCCTGAACGCATATCTCCTGCGCTGCTCCTCCGCAGGAAAGGGCGTTGTCATCATTATGGATGAAGCCCAGAATCTTCCCGAGGATGTTATGGAAGAGCTCAGGCTGCTCTCCAACCTTGAAACCGAAAAGGAAAAACTTATTCAGATAATTCTTTCGGGCCAGACCGAACTTATCAGAAAACTTTCAAGAGATGCCCTCAGGCAGCTGTATCAGAGAATTGCCGTATGGGCACATTTGAAACCACTCACCAGAAAGGATGTGGGGCATTATATCTACCATCGCCTCCTCAGGGCAGGGTCAAGCGGCAGCGTCACCTTCACCGGGCGCGCGCTGATGAAGATCTACCGGTATTCAGGCGGCATACCGCGCAGGATCAATCTCATCTGCGACAAGGCGCTTCTTGCCGGCTATGTTGCGCAGAAAAAGAAGATTACCGGAAGCATAGTCAATGAGGCGATTAAAAACGCCGGCGATGAGCAGCTTTCCTCTCCGTTGCTTGCGCTCAGGACCGGCTATGCCGTTATTCTGGGATGCGTTCTTATGGGGTTTTTTATCGCGGGGCTTTTAACAGATACCCTGAATGTACCGCTTCGTTTCCCCTGGAATGCGGGAGTGGAGGCGGTGCACTATGCGCGGGCAAAAATGCCGGATTCGCTCCTGTCCATCCCCCGGCCGGTGCAGCAACACGCAGTCAGCGAAGAGACAAACAAAAATCCTGAACCACCCGTGCAGAATGTAGCGGTAGTCATAAGCGGGGCATTTGATTCCAATGGTGTGATGAGACAGGATAAAAAGGATGAATGCGCTCCCGAGGCCCTGGCAACGCTTCTTGCGCTCTGGACCGTTTCTGAAGAAAGCCTGGTACGAGCGATATACCGATGGAACAGCACTTCATTGTTCAGTTTTACTGACTCGATAAAGATGTTTAATCTGTCAGTAGCAGTGCTTGATACCACGCTTGAACAGATACG
>CAIYCZ010000189.1 GCA_903924805.1 uncultured delta proteobacterium
AGAAAATTATAACATGATATACTCTGTCTGAAACTTCTGAAACCCGGCGGGGTTTTATATGTAACAAGCCCTTCCGGTAAGGTGAGTCAAGTGCCGGAATCTGAAGAGCAGGACATTTTACTGCATGCTTCTCAAGGAGACCTGGAAGCCTTTGGTGTTCTGTACGCAAATTATGTAGAACGCATCTATAACTACGTCTATTATCGTACGGGAAATGTTCATGATGCCGAAGACCTCACCGCCCGCGTTTTTTTCCGGGCCATGCACCACATCCAGACTTATACCGATCGCGGCGTGCCTTTCTCAGCCTGGTTATACCGAATTGCCCATAATCTGATCGCCAACTGGCACCGTGACCGCAGCCGTCACCAGGAAATCCCACTCACGGATGCTCCGACCCTTCACTATAAAGGTGAGCCACCTGAATCAGCCCTTGAGCAAACCCAGGAACGGGATGCACTCCTGCGGCTTATCCGCCACCTACCAGCGGAACGGCAGCACCTACTCATCTTGAAGTTTGTTGAGCACATGTCAAATACCGAGATTGGTGAGACCATGGGCCGCAGCGAGGGCGCCGTAAAGAGTCTTTATCACCGCACCTTATTATCGCTGCGGGATGAACTGGAAAGTGTCAATCTGGATGAATAGACCGGGTGACCGGACTTGAATAAATATACCAATCGTATTTTTTTTACAGGAGTGTGAATTATGGGGCCGAAAATAAAAAAGTTTGCCGATGCATCAAGGGGAAAAATTGCATCCATGGAGCACCGGCTATCGGGTGTACTCAGACCGATCAAACCACGCAAAGAGTTTGTCCACGGAATTGCCCAGCGCATACGCAAAACGCAACAGACGGCATTTGTGGACCGCATCGCTAACTGGCATCTGATTGCAATGCTGATTGCTGGACTGGTATCTTTGGCGGTATTCCTGGCTGTATTAGGGCGGGCTTTGCTTTCACTTCTGGATAAAAAACGAACCGCCTGAATCTGATATTCTGGAAGAAAAAAAGCGGCCCGGAGGTTTTCTCTGAGCCGCTTTTGGTCTGTGTGTAGCATCTACAGGTTAATCCCGAGTTTTTTTGCCATCTCGTCATCTGAAGGTTCCACCAGAATCGAGCCATCCGGCCATTCTAAGGTGGGTACGCTACGGCAACCGTGGTTGATGCTCTCTATATACCTGGCTGCCTGTTCATCAAGGTCAATGTCAATCCACCGGTAGATGATATTGTTGTTATCGAAGAAGAGGCGAGCGCGACGAGAACCACCACACCAGGTGGTACCATATATGGTTATCTGGGTAGCAGTGGTCATGATATGCCTCCAATTAATTTACGAGCCTCAGAGATCAGGTCGATTTTGTCCGGAAGTACAAATTCTGCTGTGACCTGCAGTGTCAAATGAAGAGCAGTTTGTTTCAGATCCAGGGCAAGACCGGGAAAGGTCACCAACATATGAAGCGCCTGGTAAGCGCTGCCACTGCTGGGATGAACGCCATGCTGGTCAAGGAACCTGCGAGCAGCGATCCCGGC
>CAIYCZ010000190.1 GCA_903924805.1 uncultured delta proteobacterium
GTTGGCCCTCCTGTCACCTGCTTCAATATATTAACATCCTTGTTTACCGTAAAGCCTATTATGCGTCGCCAGCCATACTCTTTTTCAAAATTAAGCTGGAGCAGCGCCCGATCCCATGGCGGCAGAACAACAGACGGTCGTGTCGGTTTCAGTACAAAATCATGCTGCATGCCGTAATAAAAGTTCAGCGTAAAAAGCCACTCCTGCAGATTGCCCATGACCCGCAGCGCATATTCCATATTCCGTGCCCGGATACCGCCCGAATGTTTATCCGCCAGGTTAACGCGGGCACGAAACGGAAGGTTTGGCTCATCCGTTGCCCACACACCACCATCCGCCTCGTACGCCTCCAGGCGGTTGGACTGAGATTTGCCCGGATTCCAGATCAGTTCAAACTGAAGGTCTTCTATAGCACAAGGTTTAATGTTGGGGAAATAGCTTGCTTTAATAAGCCACAAAGGTATCCGGGTGGATTCATACCCCTCATCAGAGTCACGCAGCATCCATTCTCTCCTGAGGTCCTGCGGGTTGATAAAATCCATGAGCCGCAAGCCGTCACTCTCGCCCCACACGACCTGCTGCTTGCCGAGACGGAAATTGATCTGCCGCGTCTGAATATCCAGATACAGTTCACGGATGAACTCCCCTTCCCGGTCATAGGTGTTCCACTCCCATTGCAGCTTATGTCGAGCCCTCGAAGGCTGCGCGGCCGTACGGTTTGCCTCGTTAAACCAGCGTTTGCCGCTCTGCGCCGTATAGGCCATATCGCCCAGCAGGCGATTGATTCCGTACACGGCGAGGCTCTCTGTCATATGATAACTCCATTCGAACTGAACGGTGCTGTAATCAGTTACATTCTTTCCGCAAAATTTCGGATCTATGCCAAGCGCTGCTTCCTGCTGCACAAATCCATTGAAATCAAACTGCCTGCCAAACAGCGTGTATGCATCAGCCCCGCCATCCCCCTTATGCATAGCATCCCCTGCGGCAACCTGATTACCGGCAATAATTGGTATCATAAAGGCTAAACCGTAATAGATGGCTATTTTCCAGGGATTCATGATGGTTTTAAGAGATAACGTCACATCCCCGACAGCAGCATACACGCGCCGCTACCGTGACGATTACGGAGTGGTTGAAAATAGTGGGCATTGCCGATCAAAACCCCGGGCAAACAATTTTCGTAAACTGCACCGCCGGCGTTTAACTATCCTGTTTGTTGATTTCCCCTCTTACTGCCAATCCGAGTTTTTCTATACTGTAGGGCTTGCGCACATAGTGCCCGGCCCCTAACCGTTGCGCTTCCTCTGCGCGCCCTGATTCAGTGTATCCGCTGACAATAACTGCCTTCTGCCGCGGGTGCATTTCGATAATTCTTTTATAGGTTTCCAGTCCATCTATGCCGGGATCCATAATCATATCCAGCACTACCAGATCAACCGTATGCGTCCCGAGATATTCTATTGCCTGTTCTCCGCTGTTTGCCGTCTCCACCGTATATCCTAAGCTGGTTAATATTGCTTTGGCGATTTCCCTTTGTACCTGAACATCGTCGACAACCAGAATCAATTCACCTTTTCCCCGATATTTTTCTCTGTCCAGCTCCTCCATCGGCCCGGTCATATCCTGCAGCGTAACGGGAAAATAAATATCGAGGGTTGTGCCTTTTCCCACTGTGCTATTGACGTTAATATAACCTTTGTGGTCATGTACGATTCCCCAGACCACCGACATGCCAAGGCCGGTGCCGCTCCGCCGTCCCATAACCTTCTTGGTATAAAACGGCTCGAATATGCGCTGCAAATCTTCCGGAGCGATGCCCATTCCTTCGTCAGTTACTGTCAAAACAATATAATCACCTTCCTCCACCCGGTCATAACCGCATACCGGTCTATCAATATATTCGCTTCTTGTTGCAATCCGGATGACTCCGCCATCAGGCATCGCTTCAAGGCTGTTTGAAACCAGATTCATTATCACTTTAAACAGATTATATTCTGAACATACAACATTGCGCAACGTATGCTCCGGTGCAAAGGATACTGTTGCAGCAGGATAGTGAGCCCTTAACTTTTCATGTTCAGGCGAATGCAGATAGTTCGTAATAACCTCATTCAGGTTGGATACTTCCTTGTCCGAAACGCCGCGCCGCGACAGTGTCAATAAATCCTGAACGATCGCCGCAGCCCGCTCCCCGCTCTGCTTGATGATGTTAATATCTTTCCTGAGGGGACTGTCTTCCGGAAGCGTCGTGAGCATAAAATCAGGGTAGCTGACGATCCCGGACAGGATATTATTAAGATCATGAGCAACCCCGCCGGCAAGTCTGCCGAGGGCCTCCATCTTTTCTGACCGTGTGAGCTTTTCTTCCAGATTCTTTCGCTCCTCTTCGGCACGCTTGCGTCCGGTGATATCGCGAGCGATCGCCTGGAGATGGGGTTTCCCCTGTATCTCAACACAATTGATGCTTACTTCAGTATCAAACAGTGTGCCATCGCCGCGGGTCTGCTTCCATTCAAAGCACTGCTGCTGTCCTGCAAGGGCGGCTTTAAGTCTCTCTTGAGCTTTCTCCTCCGACACTACTCCGTCTTCCTGATTAACCGGGGACAGCGACTGAGGAGTAGCGCCGATAATTTCTTCCCGCGTGCGCCCAAACATTTCCGGCATTTTCTGATTGCAGTCAATGATGCGGCCCTCATCCAGAATGAGAATCGCATCGCTTGCAGAATCAAACAGCATCCGGAATTTAAGTTCGCTCGCGCGCAGCGCCTCCTCCGCCCGCAACCGGTCGGTCATGTCCTCGCAGATCAAGAACTGAGTTTTATCATCAATGTATACTTTTACAAAAATGACCTTGCGTATCATCCCGTCCTTGCAGGTTACATTCAATAGTTGTGAAATTGTCTTTGGATGTTCAGCATTGACCTGCTCAGCTGACCAGGCTTTCACAACCTCGCTGCGGTACGCAGGGTCGGGGAAAGCCCGCTTCACCCACTCATCTGCGGTTGATATTTCTTCGAGCGTATAGCCGAACACCTCGGTAAATTTTGAGTTTATATAATCACCTTGTCCATCAGAATGGATTATGGCAACGGGAAACGGTGCCAGCTCCACGATACGCCTGAACCGTTCCTGGCTTTTGCCAAGCGCATTCTGACTGATAACAATGAAAAGTATCATGCTGGCTACAATAAAAACTGACAGGGCAAGCGTTATCATCTGTGTCTGAAAAGTTTTTCTATCAATGGTGGATGAAATCATGGAGACCATGCCCGCAAGCCCGGAATCAAAATTCTTACTCAGTGAAGAGACCATGTATTCGATGTCATAGGTAAGGTCAAACAGCACCATATAATTTTGTCCCGGGGAGCTGCGGCCGATTTGATAGAGCAGCTCATGCAGCAGGCTCCTCTTTACCTCGATCCCCTGCTGTTCCTGTTGGAGAAGATACTCCTCAAGGCGCGGCTGAACATATTCAATGCGCGGCTTGATAATTCTCCACATATTTTCAGTCTCTTTGATTTTGCTGTTGAACTGCCTATCCGCCTGCCCAATGCTCCGGGTGATGGCTGACCGGATAAACGCATTCAAGCCACGGTCAAACGTGGAAATCGCCTGAGTCCAGCGCTTGCGCGTCTCGGGCAGATCATCGGTGATCATGAGGTCCTTGGTAGTGTCAACTATTCTATTCCATGCATTGACCAGTTCCAGAGCCTCGACTTTTTTGTCCTGCAGCCTCTGTGTCTGCTGTTCATAGTAGATAAACAGCCCGATAATAATACCGAAGCTTATCAGGATGACGGCAATCATGAGTAAAAGGGTGAACAGAGGTTTTTTTTGTATTACCATGTGGTTGACCTTCCACTTACGGGAAGCACTGTTTTTATAGTATTGTTCCGCAACTCATTGCTGATTCATCCGTTAATTGATCCGGCATAACAATCAGTGACCTTTGGTAGACAAATATTTCAAATTAAACAGGTCTTCGCTTAAATTGGGCATATTCAGCATAATGTGGTGGTCCAAAATAGACGTATGGTTGTTTATAATGTCGCACACCCACGGATTCCAGTAATCAAGCTCTCCGCTCTCGGGATCCCATCTCCAGCACAAATCCCACAGCTTCCACAGCCTCCCCTGCTGATCAAACAGCATTTCCTGCTGCATGGCAAAGGTCTCCTTGTCCACATACCAGATGCGGGCTCCATACAGGTAATTTTTTTCTTTATAGGTAATTTTTACAACCCATACGGGCCGGCGCTCCCACCAGTACCGCTGACACCATCCACCGTATTGTGCGCTATATCTGATGGGTTTTGGGTTAAATGAAGGGCACAGCACGATGGCTTCACCCAGCAGGGTATATTCTGCCGGATGAACCGACAGCTTGCTCCAGAATCCTTTCCAGTCCTCCCAGGAAAGATCTGAGCCCACCAGCGGGTCCTGGGTATTGCTGCCGGAAAGCCGGCGGATGCGGCGCAGCGCCGGAATATAGCTGATAAAAGAATCTTCAGTGTTTGGATCTCTATATCTGGTGCGTACCGCGGCAAATCCTTTTAAATCATAGGGATACAGCGCGAGAATCGACCCCTTCTCATAGACATCCTTGAATCCGGGGATAACGGGCAGCGGGGGCACTTTAATCCGGCCAACATAGTTCTGCCAGTGAAGGTCTACTTTCTCCACACGCTCGCGCTCCCCTTTTTTATTATACAAACCGAATGACACCGGCAGCGAATTCAGATTGTCTGCCATCACCGTAAGGCGGTCATAGTTGTATACGATTTCGATGGCGGTCTTCGGCTGCGGGAAAGCAATTCCTGCTACCCAGCCAGTCAATTCACCCCGATCATCAATCCGGCAATTTTTAGCATATTGTTTTGTTACCGGTATATATGCCAGGTCATTACCTGCGTGAGTCGTAGGCACAATGACCATTTCCAGCGGGTGATGGTTGCGTCCGGCAAAAACACCGGTTCCGGTAAGCCGGTCAACCTCCCAGTCAAAACCATACGGGAACAGCTCCCGCAGCTCTTTTTCATACTGTTTCACGTTCTCCGGGGTTATCACGAGACCCGGCTTAATGCTCGGTGCTGTGGTATCCCTGGCAACCAGGTCAACAGCATTGTAGCCGAGAAACTGCTCCCAGTCCTTGCCGGCTTTCACTGCCTCAGGACTGCACAGCTTATCTGCCCATTCTTTAAATTCCGGATTATTTGTTGAGGCAGCCCAATCCTTCCACTGCTTAACCCAGGAGGGAAGCTGTTCATTGTCTGACTGGGCTGATAA
>CAIYCZ010000191.1 GCA_903924805.1 uncultured delta proteobacterium
TCTGTATCAAACAACGCATTGCTTTCAAAGGCATGGTCGCGCAGCATCCGCTGACAAAAACTGTGTATTGTGCAAATTGCTGCCGCGTCAAACTCAATAAGAGCGTTATGCAGCCGCTTTATCACCCATGCGTTGCCTCTATACCGTGCTGCAAATCTCTCCAGCAGGGCATCACCTGCGGGATACGCGCTGCCATTGGCCAGCACGTCAAATGCTGCCTTCAGCCGCTTTCTAATACGGTCGCACAGCTCCTCGGTTGCCGCTTCGGTAAAAGTGACCACCAGGATTTCATTAATGGGCAACTCTTTTTCAAGTATAAGCCGCAAGAACAGGTCAGCAATAGCATGCGTTTTACCGGTGCCGGCGCTCGCCTCGATAATATTGTAGCCTTGCAGAGGAGTGTTTATAATCTCAAACGGCTTCATCATGTACCCTGTTTCTGATAGTGCATAAGCGGCTCAAAGATTTCCCGGGAAAGTGTTTCGAACTCTTTGTTGAACGGATCAGTTCCGCTAAAACACCGTGTATAATAAGGATCTCTGCCTTCGCCGGGGACAAAGTCATTGCCCTCCCAGGTAGTGCGGGCAGTGTGTAACGCTTCATCCAACGTCTTACCTTTCTCTATTGACTCAGCATAGGCCAATGAACTTTCCGGAAAAAAGTGCAGCGCTCGGCGAAGCCCCTGATGATAAATCGCCACCAGCTTTTCAAGGATCTGCAGGGAGATAGTACCCAGCGGCTCAGTTTCCCATACGCGATCAATACCAATAAATATGCTTTTTCTGGGGACAGAATCAGACGCGCCCGCGTTGAGAATAAGATGCTGTATCCATATTCTGAGGCGGTCTTTGGACTTCACGGTTGCACAGCGATAGCGCAGCAGCTTATCCGGCCAGACATCTTGAATCGTTCCGGTTATGGAATACCCGTTGCACGGGCAGATGACGCTAACCGGGGAGCACTGCTCACCCTGCATATATGGTTTAACCGTTTCGGCAAATTTCCTGACCTGCGGCATTAAGGCCTGCATGGCACCGTCGCCCGGGGCACCGAGCGGAAGCAGTCCCGCAGCAGCTGCTGCGCGGTGCACCAATGCCACATCCTGACCTGCGATATAGCGCTCGCAGAGCCGCTGCTCGAGCTGGTATTTATCAAGGCCGGCCAGTTCAAAAGGCTCCCTCTCTGCAAGCGCAGCTTCTCTCTCCCCGAGATAGAGTCCAAGGGCTCTATTGAGCAGATATTTTGCCGGATTATCAAAAAGACTGGTTAGATCCTTAACCGTTATTATTTTATTTTCCGTTTCCGGAACAGATAGTTCATTCGTTATAAACAGAGACGGCTCCCGGCGTTCTTCAAGCAGTGCCCTGCTCGCATCACAATTCTCCTGCGAATAGCTGTATAGCGCTCCCTGCGGTTCAAAATAGCGCGGACTGAATGCCTGAAGGCGGTGTCTGATCACCAGATAATCACCAATCTTTTTCCCCGGTATCTCATAGCCCTGCTCTACATAGTCAAGAAGTTCACTAACTAAAACAGATGGCGGCACCTCACTGTTATCCTGGATCCCCTGGCCGACATAACTGATATAAAGCTTTTCCCGCGCTGACATCATCGCTTCAAGAAACAGGTAACGGTCGTCGCTGCGCAAAGACCGGTCACCACGCCGGGGATACCGGGCGATCAGATCAAAGCTGACTGCAGAAGTTTTGCGCGGGAAAGCCGCGTCATTCATGCCGATCATGCAAATCACCCGGAACGGAATGCTCCTCATCGGCAGCATGGCGCTAAAGGTCACCTGCCCGGTCAAAAAACTCCTGCCGGTATACTGCTCCCGCAAAGCATGCTCAAGCCATGACGTGACCACATCAAGGCCGATCATTTCAGTAAAGCCGGACTGTTTCTCAAGCATGACAAGGCGCCCAATGATACTGCGCAAGGCTTGCAGGTCGTGCGCCGAATCTTCATCAGAGACGAACAATGCATCAAGGAGCAGCAGGAGTTTTTCCTGCCACTGCCCAAGCGTCA
>CAIYCZ010000192.1 GCA_903924805.1 uncultured delta proteobacterium
GCCAGCCTTGAAGAGCTTGAGATGGTGCACACTCCCGCATATATTGAACGAATCCTTGATACAGCAGGGGAGCCGCGCCGCTACCTCGACCCCGATACCGTCACCTCAGAGCGTTCCTGCGAAACTGCCTTTCTTGCAGTGGGAGGAGTTCTTTCTGCAGTGCAAAAGGTACTGGCGGGTGAAGTTGACAATGCATTTGCCCTCATCCGGCCGCCCGGCCATCATGCAGAACGAGACCGGCCCATGGGCTTCTGCCTGTTCAACAACGTCGCTCTTGCCGCAGCGTTTGCCCGGAAAAGGTTCGGGCTTAACAAAATTCTCATCGTTGACTGGGATGTACACCATCCAAACGGAGTTCAGCATATCTTTTATGATGACCCGGAGGTGCTCCTTTTCTCCACCCACCGCTACCCCTTTTTCCCGGGCACCGGAGACGTGCATGAAATCGGCGCCGGCAACGGCACTGGTTTTACGGTAAATGTCCCGGTACCGGCACAACGGGATGATACTGATTTCAGCAATCTCTACCGCCACCTTCTCACTCCCATTGCTCTTGAGTTCCAGCCCCAGTTAATCCTTGTCTCTGCGGGATTTGATACGCACTGCGATGACCCGATCGGCGGTATGAGAGTGACGGAGCGCGGATATGCCCGGATTTGTGAAATCATCCTTGCTATTGCCCGGCAAACCTGTGGAGGGAAAGTGGTGGCAGTGCTTGAGGGAGGCTACGACCTGGCAGCCCTCAGGCGATCGGCAAAAATAGTCCTCCAGACCCTGAGGGACGGAACCTCTGAAGATACACACCAATGGCTGGAAAAAGAGGACAACCAGTATAACCGCATTCTGGATATCATCAATCTGGTAAAGAAAGTCCACAAACCATTCTGGAAGTGCCTGTAACATGAGCACCCTTGACAACATCCTGAAGCCGCATAACCTGGCAGCCAACCTCAGAAACTACGATGAGGTATATAAACGGTTTAGCTGGGACGATATGAATAGTGAGTTTTCCTGGGATAAGACAGGAAAAGTAAATATCGGGTATGAGGCCATAGACCGCCATGCCGAAAACCCGCTACGTGCCACTGCACCCTGTCTCACCTATTCGCGCGGAGAGCGGAAAGAAAAAATCACCTTCCAGCAGATGAAATTTCTTTCCAATAAATGCGGCAACATGCTTCGCCAGCTCGGGGTGCAGAAAGGCGACCGCGTCTTTTTGTTCCTGCCCCGCGTACCGGAGCTCTACATAGCACTTGCCGGATGCGCAAAAATCGGCGCCATTATTGCACCTCTCTACAGCGAATATAGAGAAAGCGCTGTAAAGGACCGGATGCTTGACGGCCAGGGGAAAGTTATTATCACAACCCCTCAGTATCTTTCACGGGTGCCGGTGAATGAACTTCCGGATTTGCAGCATATTATTTTAGTCGGGATTCCAAAAGAAACGCCGGGGCCCGGAGAGGTGTTGTGGGACGAGCAGATGGCACGGGCGGCAGCAGACCTTGAGATAGAGTGGGTGAAACGGGAATTTCCTTTGTTCCTCACCTATACCTCCGGCCCTAGCGGCAGGCCCATCGGATTGCTCCACCCCCATGACAGCATGAGAGGCTATCTTGCAACCTCGCGCTGGGTTCTTGACCTGCGTGAGGGCGATATCCTGTGGACACAGGCAGAGCCTGGATGGCTGATGAATGTTGTGTACAGCGCATTTGCCCCATGGCTGTGCGGTATCGAAAGTTTCACTACCGGCAAGATACAGAGCGTAGAGGAATTTTACCGTTGCATCGAGAAGCATCAGATAACGGTGGTCTATACCATACCCACTCTTTATCGCATGGCAGTTGATGCCGGAGAAGGGACAGCTCAGAAATACAACCTGAAAAGCCTCCGCCATCTGTTGAGCGCCCTGGAGCCGCTGTCCCCGGAGCTGATTTACCGTACTATGCGCATATTGGGGCTTCCCGTTCATGATACCTGGTGGACGGCTGAAACAGGCATGATCACCATTGCCAATTTCCCGAGTCTGCCAATAAAGCCCGGATATTTAGGCAAACCCTGTCCGGGCATCAAGACAGCAATCCTTGACGCGCAGGGGAATGAGCTGCCATTCTTTACCATGGGTGAAATTGCCCTGAGAGCTGGATGGCCTGCAATGGTGAGGGGGATATGGGGCAATGAAGAACGCTATCGTCAGTACTTCTTAAAAAAGCCCTGGTTCATTTCAGGGGATACTGCCTTTGTCGATTTTAACGGGTACTTCTTTTATCAGGGAAGAGCCGATGATGTGATTATAACATCAGGTGGCAGAATAGGACCTAGTGAAATTGAAAATGTACTTACTTCACACCCTGCAGTTGCAGAGGCAGGAGTTATTCGCTTTCCGGATGAGACAGGCATAAAAAAAGTTAAGGCATATGTCTGCCTGAAACCAGCCTATCAGCCAAACGACCTCCTCAAGGCAAAAATTATTGCCTATGTTGAAAACCGGCTTTCGCCTGAATCCGCTCCCAAAAATATTGAATTCTGCGCAAGCCTGCCAAAAACCAGCAGCGGTAAAATACTGCGGCGGGTGCTTAAAGCCTGGGAGTGGGGACTTCCGACGGGGAATATTGCTGCGCTGAAGGACGAATAAAGGGTTCGAGGGGTCAAGGGGCCAATGGAATGAAGAGTGCAGATTGCAGAATGCGGAATAGTTTTATAAATTTAATCCGCAATCAGCATTCAGAAATCCGCATTTTGTGTTACACATGGTCCCTTAAACCCGTCTGTTTTATTTCGCCGCCTTAAGCCCCGCAGGCCCGCATCCGACAACAATTACATCATAGTCAAACATAACCGGTATCTCCCTCCATCAGCAGAGTAATTATTTACAATTTGAACTATTATAAAATGGATTATCCACTGAGGTCAAGGTTTTTCCTGCGGTTCTCTGTCCGGCATGCTTCAGCCCTCGTGATGCCTGCCGGTGCTTAGTGCAGCTCTTGAGCAATCGCCCGCTCCAGCCGTGCTCTGGCAATATGATAGTCGCAGAGAGCGTTGTTGTAATTCGTGCGGGCATGGGAAAGGAGCGTCTGGGCATCGAGTACATCGGTGGTGGTTGCCATCTGCTGGTCGAAACGCTCTTTGTAGATGCGGAAATTTTCTTCAGCCTGCGCAATGGCATCGCGGGCAACGCCGATATTTTTATAGGTTTCCTGGGTATCAAGATAGTCTGTTTTAACTTCCAGGTTAATTCCGTCCACCACTTCCTTTTTGGCCTCCTCTGCGCGCTTGAGTCTGATCCGGCTCTCGCCAACCTGATGGTAGCTTTTCCCCCACTCCCAGAATGTCCACTGCATATTAAGCGTTACATCCCACGATGCTGGTTCCTGGAATTTTGTACCGTCAACCCCCGGGGTATCGCCCTGGAGGTTATAGTTTGAAACAACATATGCCTTGGGTAAATAGCTGCTCTTGACCAGGTCCACACCCCGCTGTGCCTGCTGTATGGTCAAATCAATTTCTTTTACCAGTGGCCGATTCTGCAGTGCCGTTATCTGACACTCCTGCAGTGTTGCATGAACCGGTGTAGCGTTTACTATATCCACCACTTCAACGTTAGTGTTCACATCCTGGTGCAAAACCGTATTGAATGATGCCTTGGCAACGGACACGCCGTTATCCGCCCGGATCATATCCTGTTTTGCCTGGGCTAACCGCACCTGAGCTTCAAGAAGCTCATTTTTGGCAACCATCTCCTGCTTAAAAAAATTGCGCACCTGCTTTTCATGTGAGTTGATCTGCTCAACTGCCTGCATGGCAACATCGCGCATTTTTTCTGTTTTGAGTATATTGAAATAGTCAACCTTGACCGCAAGGGTGATGTCTTCATTGACCAGTGACTTTCTCACCTTTGCAATATCAACCCCCAGTTTTTCCAACCGGTATTGATTGATAATTACTCCGCCGGTAAATACCGGCTGCACCAGGCCGACGCGGAATTTATATATATTATCAGTGCCGACTGCTGCTTTGAAACCTTTGGGAAAGGCATCACTGGGAGGCACTCTCATCTCAGGCGGCTCATTGAGCCGTGTATATGCGTAATCAGTGCTGAGCTTGGGCAAAAAATCGGTACGGGCAGCTTCCTTCCGGTGGCGCGCCTCTTCAATGCCCAGCGCGGCAGAGTTGAGCATCGGGCTTTTTTCACGGGCTGCGGCTATGGCCTGCTCCAGCGTAAAAACCGCGACCGGTTCCTCCGCGCTACTCTGGCCGTGAAAGATGGCACTACAGACAAATAAACCGAGCAAAAACTTAGCAATGTGCATAGTAAACAGACTCCTCAATCACAGGTTAAAAGGTGAACAGGCTAACAGGCGAAAGGTTTTCTGTGTATCGTTACCTTTTAACCTCTTAACCTTTTTACCTCTTACCTTTTCAATGTACCGGCACTTTCACCGTGCCATTATTTCTGTTTGGCTCCCGCACAAAAAGGCCAAATATGATTACCGCGATAACCAGGAGCCCCAGCCACATAATGCCGCTCTGTATCGCATAGCTGTAGGCCTTGGCGGTGGTGAAGAGC
>CAIYCZ010000193.1 GCA_903924805.1 uncultured delta proteobacterium
GGATTTTAAAAGATAAAGAGATTAAGAGCGAAGAGGACACAGAGGTCACGAGTTGAAGAGTTGCGGAGTTACGAGTGTTGGCGTTTTTTAACTCCTAAACTCCTCGACTCCCTTACTCAAAAACCCTGAGTTCTCTGTGGTTAAATTTTGACAATACTTTTTTACAGGAAAGGAGATACCAATGACAAAAGACAAAGAATATGTACTTAAAATGGTCAAGGACCAGAACGTGAGGTTCATACGCCTCTGGTTTACCGATGTATTAGGGTTCCTGAAGAGCTTTGCCATTACCCCTGGCGAACTTGAAGGGGCACTTGAAGAAGGTATGGGGTTTGACGGCTCCTCCATTGAGGGGTTTGCCCGAATCGAGGAGAGCGATATGGTGGCACTTCCTGATCCAAATACCTTCTGCATCCTTCCCTGGCGCGGGACCGAGACACCGGTAGCCAGGATGTTCTGTGACATCAAGCAGCCGGATGGGACCCCCTATGACGGCGACCCGCGCCATATTCTGAGGCTCATGCTTAAAAAAGCTGCTGAAAAGGGCTATACGTTCTATACCGGACCGGAGCTTGAATTCTTCTTCTTTAAAAGCCAGGATGGCCCACCCATAACCCTTGACCGGGGCGGGTATTTTGATCTGACCCCCCTTGATGTTGCCAGCGACCTGCGCAAGGAAATCGTTCTCACACTTGAAGAAATGGGCATTGTTGTGGAGTACAGCCATCATGAAGTTGCACCAAGCCAGCATGAGATTGATCTGCGTTACACCGATGCGCTCACCATGGCAGACAATGCCATGACCTACCGGCTGGTGGTCAAGGAAATAGCCATGCGCAACGGCGTGTACGGCACGTTTATGCCCAAGCCCCTGTTTGGCCAGAACGGCAGCGGCATGCACTGCCACCAGTCACTTTTCAAGGGAGACAAAAACGCATTCTTTGATGCCAGGGATGAATATCATCTTTCCCGGGAAGGTAAATCCTATATTGCCGGCATCCTCAGGCATGCCAAAGAGATATGCTCGGTACTCAGCCAGTGGGTAAATTCCTATAAGCGGCTGGTGCCCGGATATGAGGCGCCGGTCTATATTTCATGGGCGCGCCGCAACCGCTCCGCGCTGGTGCGGGTTCCCATGTACAAGCCCGGCAAGGAAAAAGCAACCCGTATTGAGCTGCGCTCACCGGATCCTGCCTGCAATCCGTATCTTGCCTTTGCGGTTATGCTTGCCGCAGGCTTGAAAGGCATTGAGGAAAAATATGATCTTCCAGACCCGATAGAAGAGGACATTTTTCAAATGTCCGAAGCGGAACGGGAGCGCAGAGGCATCAAATCCCTCCCGGGGAGCCTGTATGAGGCTGTGTGTGAGACCGAAAAAAGTGAGCTGGTCAAAGAAGCTCTCGGAGACCATATCTTTAACAAGTTTATCGAAAACAAAAGGATTGAATGGGATAACTACCGGATTCACATCTCTCAGTTTGAGCTTGAGCGCTATCTGCCGATTCTTTAAGCAGAAGCACTCTGGTGTATCGGCACTGCATGGCAGCAGTAGATTTCTTAATTCTTGAACATGACAAATCTTACGAGCCCGGAAGCTTATGCGGACGGGGCTTATCCCTTTCTCAAGGATGAAGCCCATTTTCTCCAGCAGTGCAGCGTATCGTTTTTTAAAAGCCATACATTAAGCACTTGAAATCGGTGGCCATCTTGAGTATATTTTCTATCTTTATATAATGTACGGCTCAACCATGGATAGAGCACTCTACTGTCAGGCGCTGTGAATAACAGGTGGTAGGTTGCTATAAAATATTTTATATATTAATGTACACAGGAATCCGTACTATAAATGGAGAGTAAGTTCATTCCCGCTATCCTCATATTCTGTTGTCAGAATGCGGTTGCATCACCCAAAAAGCTTATCGAAACGCTTGAGCATCCTGAATGTATAAAGGTTGTAGAACTGCCCTGCACCGGCAAGATGGAGACCATTTATGCGCTGAAAGCTTTTGAGCAGGGAATTGACGGGGTGTGCGTGGTCGGCTGCAGGGAAGGTGAATGTCACTATCTGGAAGGCAATCTGCGGGCTGCAAAACGGGTTCATCAAATGAAGGTAATTCTTGAGGAGCTCAGCCTGGGGAAAAACAGAGTGGAGATGCTCAACGAGGACTCCTCAGCCGCGGAAAATTTCATACAGTCTTCGAAAGATTTTATCGGCAGGGTACAGGTGCTCGGCCCGAACCCGTTGAAGCACAAGCCGTAATTCATCAATTGCAGCTTCTCTAAAAATTATCCAGTTCAACCCCGTTCGCCGAATACCCGTTCAGTATTCAAACGGACAGGAAAGAAATACCATGCCAAAAAAATACCATATTGACTTCAAACCGGTTCCACCCCGCTTTACGCCTCTGGGCAAGTCAGGGGTGATAGACTTCAGGGAGGGCTGCACGCGGTGCCACCCCTGTGCAAAAAAGGCCTGCGTATATAACGTATATGATAAGCGGTGCTTTGACAGCAGCACAATGGCCGATTCCATAGACTACCTCTGCAAAAACTGCTTTCGCTGCGTTCAGCAGTGCAAAAAGGGACTCCTGACCAAATCGGTCAATCCTGAGTACGAGAAGATGGGGGACGAATACTGGACCCCTGAAATTATCTCCACCAACTGGACGCAGGCTGAGACCGGCAAGATCCCGGTCTCCGGAGCAGGGTATGGCGGGCCATTCAGCGGCCCGGGGTTTGACGGCATGTGGACTGATATGTCTGAAATAGTCCGTCCCACCCGGGACGGGATTCATGGACGGGAGTATATCAATACCTCGGTTGATATTGGAAGGAAACCGGACCGGCTTCAGTTTAATGACTCAGGGGATCTGGTTTCAGAACTTCCACCGCTGCTTGAACTGCCGATTCCCATGATGCTCAGCTATCCCTCGTTCGGCCACGTAAGCGAAAAGGTGCGGCTGGCAATTGCTATGTCAGCGGCAAAACTGGAAACACTGTGTATAGTCAGGGCGGAGGATTATCACGAAAGTCTTGCTCCTCATAAACAGTATCTTGTGCCGCAGGTCTCGCGGGAAACGCTCCCGTCCTTTATTGATAAGCTTTCGGGCCACCGTGCAATTGAGGTCATATACGACAGAGACGTCGTGGCACTGTGGAAAGAGCTGAAACAGAAGCACCCGGATATCATTATCTCCATTAAACTCCCGCTCGATGGAAATGAGGTGCAGATTGCTGAAGCCCTGGCTGCGCAGGGCATTGAGGTCATACATCTCCATGCAGATGACCACGGCAATGAGATTGGCAAAAGCAGCCCGCGGTTTATCAAGGACATGGTGAGAAAAGTCCATGTGCGGCTTGTTGAGCAGTCGCTCCGGGACCAGCTAACGCTTATTGCAAGCGGCGGGATTGCCATGGCAGAACATGTAGCAAAAGGTATTATCTGCGGAGCTGATGCGGTTGTCATTGACAGTGCCCTGCTTATAGCCCTTGAGTGCCGGCTGTGTAAAAACTGCGAGAAGCACCGGCCCTGCCCGGTTGCCATTGACCACGTGGAGCCGCACTGGGGTTCACAGCGCATTATGAACCTCATGTCTGCCTGGCGTAATCAGCTGCTTGAAGTCCTGGGAGCCATGGGTATCAGAGAGATGAGAAGGCTTCGGGGAGAAGTTGGCCGCTCAATGTTTTTTGAAGAGTTAGAGGCAGATATATTCGGCAGGATATTCGGAGAGAGAATATGACGGCAGGACGTGATGAAAAAGAAAAAATGCCCACCACCGATTGGATGCCCCCGGTAAAGAGGGTGCCTTCACGATTCAGGAACCCGATTGGCAAATATAAAATCCGCAGAAGCCCCCAGTGCATCGCCTGCGGCACATGTGCCGGGCTGTGCCCGGAAGGGGTGCATCAGAAATCAGGCGGCACAATGGCCAAGCCCAAAGATTTTTACTGCCGGGGGTTTTCATGTAAGAACAACTCCTTTTACTGCATTGACCAGTGCCCCGCCAAGGCGCTGCGCCTGGTGGTAAATCCGCTATGCGCTTCGCTGGGTGATTACCGGTGGACCAGCGACCTGCTCATAAGCACGTGGTACCAGGCAGAAACCGGCGAAGTGCCGAAGGCTGATATCGAATACCGGACCGGCAACAGCAACGGCGGCTTTGATAAAATGCGGTTTAATTTCCCCGCTAAAGAGCCGCATGATTCAATCCCGGACCATGAGATTTCAACGGCCATTGATCTCAACCGGAGCAATGACGGCCGGCCCCAGGTCACCATCCAGATCCCTGTGTACGGGGGTGGGATGTCCTACGGCTCGGTGAGCTTATCTACCATGGTGTCCCGTGCGCATGCAGCAACGGCCTGGGGCACGTTTGGCTGTACCGGGGAAGGGGGATATCCGGAAAACCTTGCCCCCTATGATGACCACATGATTACCCAGGTGGCAACCGGGCTGTTCGGCGTGTGCGAGCAGACCATCCAGCGGGTACGGATTGTGGAATTCAAATATGCCCAGGGTGCAAAACCCGGCCTCGGCGGCCATCTGCTGGGGGATAAAGTTACGCCGGGTGTTGCGAAGATGAGAGAAGCAGTGGTCGGCAATGCCCTGTTTTCTCCGTTTCCGTTCCACAGCGTCTACTCGGTGGAAGATCACAAGAAGCACGTTGACTGGATTAAGGAGATAAACCCCCGGGCGCTCGTATCGGTGAAGGTCTCAACCCCCACTGACGTGGATATGGTTGCCGTGGGAATTTATTATGCCGGCGCCCATATCATACACCTTGATGGGAGCTACGGGGGCACCGGAGCTGCCCCTGATATTGCCAAAAAGAATATCGCAATGCCCATCGAATACGCGATTCCCAAGGTGCATCAGTTCCTCCAGGAAGAAGGAATCCGTAACAAAATAACCTTTATTGTGAGCGGCGGCATCCGCACCGCCCATGATATAGCAAAAGCAATCGCCCTCGGTGCAGACGGCGTAGTGGTGGGTACTGCCGATATGGTAGCCCTTGAATGTGTGCGCTGCCACAACTGCGAAAGCGGCCGCGGCTGTGCCCGGGGCATTGCAAGCACCGATCCCCGTCTTTCTGAGCTGATTACCACCGAGTGGGGTGCACAGCGGATTATCAACCTCTATGCCGCCTGGCGAAAACAGCTCGTGGACATACTGAAGCGCTTCGGCATGCGCAGCATCAGGGAGCTGGTGGGCAGAACCGACTGCCTGTATCACCTTGACTACCAGAAGGAGACTCCTGAGGCAAAACACGCTGCAGGCAGAGGAAACTAAAAGGCACTCTCCAAAAACTTATGCTGAAGAATCAACAATCACAAATGACCAAGCCAAGGGTTAAATGCCAATTGTCAAAATCCAAAGTTCAAATTAATAACAAAACCGTAATGACAAATGGTTGCCTTGGATTTTTAAATTTGAACTTTATTTGGCATTTGGATTTTGGGTTTTGAACTTCATGTAGGATTTTATATTAAAATATATATTAAACTAATGTCTGGTTAATTAACTTTTTTAGAATATGGTGTTATGAAAGACTCAGCTAATGCACAAAAAATAGTTGCTTCACGAAGTCACTTAATTGACAAAGCCTCCTGCACAATAAC
>CAIYCZ010000194.1 GCA_903924805.1 uncultured delta proteobacterium
ATTCCCAAGCCCAGCCGTAGTCTGAGTTTCTACTCGCGAGCCGATTTCGACAAGGCGCTCAAGTTTAGCGGCATCGGCCCTATGCCTTTTCGATCCCTCTATCCGCCGTTAACGCAAATGGCAAAGCGGCGGAAGCGGATTGTGCACGAGGCTGATCTCTTGCGCGGTGAACTCGACGAATGGAGTATCGCTGACGACTGGCGACTGATCATGTGGTTGCTGGCAGTGCTTGCGTTCTACTACCAGCTTCGCATCTCACACCGCGCTGCAAACACGGTCGAACGAGTGATGCATGGAGAAATCCGGGGACATCCTATGTTGCTTCTGTCAAGCAAAAAGTTAAGAAAATAAAAAATGTCGTAATTTCAACACAATAATTTTCTCTACAGATTTTAGACGTACCACTTCCCTATGTTCGGTTCTGAACTTTAATACACTATCGGCGACGTTCTCACCTGCGGCGAATTCTGTACCTGATTGTTATCATTATCCGGCATGCCTCAAAAGGCCACCAATCATCCCCTATCCAGGTTACAAAATTCAGTGAGAGGCCCGGTATTGTCCCACCCGAGGTCTGTATGCCTCAACACCATACTGCGGGCTCTCTCGCCGAATTATTTTGCTTTTTAAATTGTTCTAATCAATCTTCACATGCTCAGGATTAAACGGCTCCTTGTTCTTCATAAGTGTCCAGGCTATGATAAGCAGCTTGGCCGCCAGCTTTACCCGCATCTTTGTCTTAATCCCCTTCTCCTTTTCCCGTCCGCGAAGCTTTGCGGTGAAATACTTTTTGAAATGTTCATTGCGTATTGATGCGGTATGGGCTGCCTGATACAGGGCATAGCGCAAATCCGCCTTGCCCTTTTTGGAAATCACCGGCACGGCCTTCTCTGAGGACTTTCCGCTGCGGGATGCGGAAAGATCAAAGCCTGCCATCTTTAACACCTGGCTTGCCTTCTCAAATCGGTACTGGTCGCCGATGTAGGCCAGCACCTTTGCACTAACATCAGGTCCAAATCCGGGTATGCTTATGACAAATTCGTATTCTGAAAACAGGAGACACAGCTTCTGAATTTCCTCCTCTACGCGCTCAATTGCCTGTCTGGTCTGCTTCAGTAACGCTACCAGCACCCCAGCCTCGCAGGCTGCCCCTTCTTCTGCCTCACAACCGATTGATTCCTTTGCCAGTTGCCATATCCGGTACAGGTGTTTATGCTGCCGCAAGCCATTCTTGCGGCTCACCACCGTCTTGAAAAACTCATTGTATTCCATGCCCCCTATCACCGGTGGACTCAAACAGGTGCTCACAATGGCAAGATTGTCCTTCTCACAGGTGTCATAATACCTATCCATCTCAGGAAAATACTGTGCCAGCAGATTGTTGCGTATGCGAAGCTGCAGCCCCTGCCCCTGCTTCTTCAGCTTCCGCTTCAACGATAGCAGCCCCCGCAGTTCCCGTACCTCGATACAGGGGTTCTCATAGTATTGAAACTTGCCCTGCGCTATGAGGTCTGCCACGTTGGCGGCGTCTTTTACATCATGTTTATCCCATCGGCCGTCCAGAAGTTCACGGTTTTTCCTCACCGCACTGCCTGCTACCAGCACTACTTCCTGATCCCGGACTATCAAATACTCCCCCAGCGGCTTATGGTAGTTGGCTGTCGGCTCCATCCCAAACACGGTCTGGCTTAGCCCATACTTCTGTTTCAGTGCATCTGTTTCTGCCAGCAACTTCTCAAACCCTTCACGGTTGTTGTCAAATACAAATCGTTTTAAAAGCACCTTACCCGTAGCGGTACCAAAAAAACCATTA
>CAIYCZ010000195.1 GCA_903924805.1 uncultured delta proteobacterium
AAAAAAATTTGATAATCTGACTTCGGCGAGCCTGCAACGAGTTCAGTCGAGCCGTGCTTATCTGCGTCCAGAAATTCCTTTTAACTCATGGAAGAAAAACGAGACTTTCTGAAACAGCGTATAAAAAAAGTGAGCGAGCTGCGCGAACAGGGGATTAACCCGTACCCGAACAATTTCCGGGTGCTCCATACCACCAGCGCCATACTTGACCAGTTCAGCGGGAAATCACCCGAGGAGATTGAGAAATGCGCAGACCTGTTTACGCTTGCCGGCAGAATCACAGCCATCCGTGACTTCGGGAAATCGACGTTCGCCCATATCCAGGACCGAAAGGGCCGCATTCAGGTATATGTCCGCAAGGATAAAGCAGGAGCTGAAGCCTATCAGGTATTCAAAAAGGTGGATATCGGAGACTTCCTGGGCATTAAGGGCAGGGCTTTCATGACCCACACCGGAGAGCTTACGATTTTAGTAGAGGAGTTTTCGCTCTTAACCAAGTCCCTGCGGCCGCTTCCTGAGAAGTGGCATGGTCTCCAGGATATTGAGATACGCTACCGCCAGCGCTACCTTGACCTTATCGTAAACCCGCAGGTGCGCACCACCTTTCTGGCGCGCACCCGCCTGATCAACCTGATCAGGGAGTTTCTCTGCCGGCACGACTTTGTGGAAGTGGAGACCCCGATGATGCAGTCAATCCCCGGCGGGGCAACCGCGCGCCCGTTTAAGACGCATCACAATGCGCTGGACTTGAATCTCTACCTGAGAATTGCACCGGAGCTGTATCTGAAGCGGCTGCTGGTGGGCGGCATTGAACGGGTCTTTGAAATCAACCGTAACTTCCGCAACGAAGGCATTTCCACCCAGCATAACCCGGAATTTACCATGCTTGAATTTTACCAGGCCTATGCAACCTATGAAGACTTAATGACCCTCACCGAAGAACTGTTTTCACACCTCTGCCAGCAGCTTTTCGGATCGCATTGCTTTACCTATCAGGGAATTGAACTTGACTTTACGCCCCCGTGGCCGCGCCTTACGCTCAAGGAAGCTGCTGCCAGGTTTGGCTCCATAGAGCTACAAGACCTTGACGACCGGGACAAAGCATATGCCCATGCAAAACAACTCGGCATAGAGCTTTCCGGGACTGAACCGCTGGGAGAGATTGTCGCCGGGATTTTTGAAGCGGTTGCTGAAGAAAAGCTGGTGCAGCCCACGTTCATAACGCAGTATCCGGTGGAGGTTTCACCGCTTGCGCGAAAAAACGAAAAAGATCCTTCAGTAACTGACCGGTTTGAGCTCTATATTGCAGGCCGGGAAATTGCCAACGCGTTCTCTGAGCTCAATGATCCGGAGGACCAGCGCAGACGATTTGTTGAACAGGCACAGGCAAAACAAAAAGTAGAAGGTCAGATCACTGAAATTGACGAGGACTTTCTTGCCGCGCTCGAACACGGTATGCCTCCTGCTGCCGGCGAGGGCATTGGCATTGACCGACTGGTTATGCTGTTTACCGATTCCCCCTCGATCCGGGACGTAATACTCTTTCCGCTTCTGCGCTCTGAAAGGCAACAGGATACATGAACATCCCGTATGAACTTTTTATCGGCCTCCGCTATCTCAAGGCAAAACGGAAGCAGACCTTTATTTCTATTATAACGCTCATTTCCATCTCGGGTGTGGCCATCGGCGTTATGGCACTTATCCTGGTGCTGGGTGTCATGACCGGATTCAGTGATGACCTCAGGGAAAAAATACTGGGGACCAACTCGCACCTGATTATTAGCAAGTTCGGGGCCGGCATGAGTGATTACCGGATGGTTATAAAAAACATCCGGGACTGTTCCGGCGTGGTGGCGTCCACTCCGTTCATCTTAAGCCAGGCTATGCTTTCTACCGGAACAAATGTCTCCGGTGTGGTGCTGCGCGGGATTGACCCGGCAACAGCGCCTTCGGTCATCAAAATAAAAGAATCGCTTACTGAGGGGAGTTTAGAGCAGCTGGTAAAAGAGCAGCCGGCAACTGACGGGACAAAGCTTCCGGGTATTATTATCGGGAAAGAGCTCGCAAAGCTGCTTGGCGTTTCACGGGGTGAGCCGCTCACCGTTATATCGCCGACCGGGCTGATAACGCCCACCGGCATGATGCCCCGGTGGAAAAAATTTCTCGTGGTGGGGATTTTTGAGTCAGGCATGTATGAGTATGACACCACGCTTGCCTACATAGCAATTCCCCATGCCCAGAGCTTTTTAAAAATGGCTGACGAGGTGACCGGCGTAGAAGTAAAAGTGACCGATATCTATCAGGTCAAAAAAATTGCTGATGGGATACGCGAAAAATTAGGGCTTTCATACTTTGTGCGGGACTGGATGGAAATGCACCGCAACCTCTATTCAG
>CAIYCZ010000196.1 GCA_903924805.1 uncultured delta proteobacterium
AGAAAAAACCTTTATTATAATAAGAGTTTTTACATGGAGGAAAGCGGTTAAAAAAAAAGGAGAAGCCATCTCTGACCTCTGCCCTTAAAAGCAAATAGCTGTCAGCCGTCAGCTTTCAGCCAAAAATATTTATTAGTCCCGCAACCCGCAACAATTACCTTTTTACTTTTCACCTTCCACTTTTCACTCTCATAACCCATGCACCACCAGCCCGCTCCGGAGCTTGGGCTCAAACCAGGTTGATTTGGGAGGCATGATGTTATTGCTGTCCGCCACGCGCATGAGCTGTTCTATAGTAGTGGGGTACATGGAGAAAGCGACCTGGTAACCGCCCGCATTAACAAGCTTCTCCAGTTCTTGAGTCCCTCTGCTGCCGCCGATAAAATCAATTCGTTTATCAGTGCGCGGGTCTTTTATGCCAAGCACCGGTTCAAGCAGCATATCCTGCAGTATCTGCACATCAAGGCTTTTAATCGGGTCATCCGTGATGGCACATTGAGGAGTGAGCGTGTACCATTCACCATCAAGGTACATGCAGAACTGATGAATGCTTTCAGGAACCTTCAGGCCGGTTTTTGCTGCTGAGAAGCGCTTGCCGATTTCTGCCAGATACGCATCCTTTGAACGTCCGTTTAAATCCTTCACCACTTTGTTATAAGCAAGTATCTGCAGCTGGTCGTGGGGGAAGATAACCGCAAGGAAATAGTTATATTCTTCGCTGCCCGTGTATGAGGGGTTTTCCTTTCTCCGGTTAAGCCCAACCCGCACTGCTGAGGCTGCCCGGTGGTGGCCATCGGCAATGTAGAGGCTGTCATCGGCAAATCCTTTTTTAAAAGCTTTGATAAGATCAGCGCTGTCAATGACTCTCAGTATGTGCTGGATGCCGTCGCTGGCAGTAAAGTTATATGCCGGCTCAAGCTTCAATGCCTGTTCATAGAGTTTTCTTCTGGTATCGTCTTCTTTATAAAATAGAAACACCGGACCGGTCTGCGCATTCAGTACTTCAATATGACGGGTTCTGTCTTTTTCCTTGTCCTCACGGGTGAGCTCATGCTTTTTAACCTTTTTGTTCAGGTAATCATCAATGCTCACACATGCCACAAGGCCGTTTTGCTGCCTGCCCTGCATTATCTGGCTGTACAAATAAAGCTTTGGCCGGTCCTCGATCTGCAGAAATCCCTGCCGGATAAATGAGTTAAAATTATTTCTTCCGGTCTCATAGACAATAGCATCGTAGGGATATACTGTATCAGGAAGGTCTATCTCAGGTTTTGAAATATGGAAAAAGCTGTATTGATTGCCTCTGGCAATTTCCCGTGCTTCGTCTGAACTCACCACATCATAGGGAAGCTCAGCTAATTTATCTGCTAGACCCCTTCCTGGTCTCAATCCTTTGAATTCTCGAATAGCAGCCATGTAACCTCCCTATAAAAGAATCCAGATAAAAAATAAACATCTTTTTGTGGGATACGTATTTTTCTCCGTGAACTCTGTGGTTAAAATTGATTGTGAAATATATCACATATTATAATTATGGCAACCAAAATAATAGGCATAAAGTAAAAATAATAAAGAAAATTACTTGACAATTATAGTGAATTATTTCACAATAAGTCCTATTAATAATTCACAGCGATTTAGCATCCTATGACCGGGCGGATTCCCAAACCGACAACTGCACGGCTATGCAAGGTATATAGCCTGCTTGATGAACTTGAAAAATACGGCGAGCGTTCCATTTCATCTCATGAAATTGGCAAGCGGATCGGAGTCAGATCGCACAGTATAAGAAAAGATATAAGCTATCTTGGCGAGGTTGGAATTGTCGGTTCTGGCTACGCGATAGAAAAACTCAAAGCGCATATTGGCAGCAAGCTTGGTTTAGACCTGGAAAGAAAAGCCTGCGTGGTAGGACTGGGAAAACTTGGCAACGCCATTATGCAGAATGAAAAGCTGTTCTCAAACAATTTTAAAATTGTTGCTGGATTTGACTCGAATATAAATAAGATAGAAACAATTGTCACTGATATACCCGTGTATCCTGCCCATGAAATAACAGAAATCATAAGACGGGATGCCATTGAACTCGCTGTCATCACGGTGCCCGGGCATGCAGTGCAGGAGATTGTCGGCAGGCTGATTGCAGGAGGCATCAGGGGAATTGTCAATTTTTCACCGGTGTCAATCAGCTCTTCAGATGACAGGGTTTTTGTCAGCAACATTGACATTGCCGGAGAGTTCAGATTTTTGTCGGCCCT
This sequence comes from uncultured delta proteobacterium, assembly GCA_903924805.1. Lineage (GTDB taxonomy): Bacteria > Desulfobacterota > WTBG01 > CAIYCZ01 > CAIYCZ01 > CAIYCZ01. The sequence goes on from CAIYCZ010000196.1 coordinate 2,259, forward strand.
GTTCACGCTGGAGCAGAAGTAAGCATAGTGACTTGTTGCGGGTTACGAGTTGCGAGTTATAAACCCGTAAGGCGGAACTCACAACAAGGTGAAGTAAGCTGTTTGTAATACGGTGTAGCCCCTGTGGGGATAACAAAAACATTATACAAGGAGAAAAATTATGGCACGAGTGTACAACTTTTCTGCAGGCCCTGCGTCATTGCCAGAGCCCGTTTTAAAAAAGGCGGCAAGCGAATTAGTGGAGTATCCTAATGCGGGAATGTCAGTCATGGAGATGAGCCACCGCTCCAAAGCATTTGAAGGAATAATCAGCAGCGCAGAAGCTTTGCTGCGCGAGCTTATGAATATTCCGGCACAGTATAAAGTACTGTTTCTCCAGGGCGGCGCTTCACTCCAGTTTTCAATGGTGCCGCTCAATCTCTTCAGCAAAAGCAAAAAGGCTGATTTTGTTCACACCGGAGAGTGGACGAAGAAGGCAATTCCGGAATCAAAAAAATATGGCACCGTAAACATTCTTGCATCGTCAGAAGATAAAAAATTTTCTTATATCCCGAAACTTGATAAGAGCACATTTACTCCTGATGCAGACTACTTCTATATCTGCTCAAACAACACTATCGAAGGCACCCGTTATGCAAAATACCCTGAAACCGGCAATGTCCCGCTGGTGGCCGATATGTCATCGCATATCCTCTCCGAGGTAATGGATGTCAGCACGTTTGGCGTAATCTTTGCGGGCGCGCAGAAGAACATCGGCCCTGCAGGGGTGACGGTGGTTATCATCCGTGAAGACCTGGTTGGGAAAGCCATGGATATTACGCCCACCATGCTCAACTATGCAACACACGTTAAAGATAACTCGCTGTTCAACACGCCGCCAACCTACAGCATCTACATGGCAAAGCTCGTCTTTGAGTGGTTGAAGGAGCTGGGCGGCATACCTGCCATGGAGGAGATTAATAAGAAAAAGGCAAACCTGCTCTATGATTTTCTTGACCAGTCACCCCTGTTTAAATCACCGGTTCCCAAAGAATACCGTTCCCTCATGAATATCCCCTTTGTCACCGGCAATGAAGAGCTTGACAAGAAGTTTATTGCTGAAGCATCCAAGCAGGGTCTGGTCACCCTTTCAGGACACCGTTCGGTGGGCGGCATGCGGGCAAGCATCTACAATGCAATGCCGTTTGAGGGAGTGAAAAAACTGGTTGATTTCATGAAGAAGTTTGAAATGGAAAACAAATAACTATCGGAAAAATGACAAATGTCCAATTGCAAAATCCAAATAAATTACAAA
>CAIYCZ010000197.1 GCA_903924805.1 uncultured delta proteobacterium
CTCACTGTCTCCGACAGGAATAAACCCTACCTTTACCTTCTGTTCCTCAACGACTTCGGTTGCCACCATTTTGAGTCCCAGAATATCCTGGTAAATCTTAAGTGCTTCATCCATATTCTTTACCGCAACACCAATGTGATCAATCTTTAATACCTTCATGTGTGTCTCCTCTCAGTTGAAAAATCCTAAATACTAATTTTGAAATCCTGAATTAAAAAGCTCGAAGTTCAAAATCCAAATGCCAAGTGTAGAATGTCAAATGACAAAGCCCAAATGCCAAATGAAGTTCAAAGCTCAAATAACAAATACACGATATCTATTTTGAATTTTAACATTTAGATTTTATTTGACATTTGAACTTTGACCTTTGTCATTTATTCTTTTTCCAGCGGTCCCACTATCCGGTCAATACAGCTGTAGGGGTCTTCTTCGCGGGCAATCACTTTTTCCATCAGAGCATCAAACCGGCCGTTGTGCCTGAGCTGTGTCTGGATGAGTTTTGATATCCTGCGCTCAACAAGCCGTATGATTTCCGCCCTGAGCCGCTCCTTCCTGCGCGCTGCAAGGAAGCCTCCGGCAACGAGAAATTCCCGGTGTGACTGTACGGCGCTGAGCAGCTCATCTATGCCTTCACCCTGTACGGCAATACTTCTCACGATCGGCGGCCGCCACGGGCCGGGATTCGGATTCGAGTCGAGCAGTTGCTGTATTGATTTGATGAGGCCGTCAGCGCCTTCCCGGTCGGATTTGTTCACCACGAAAATGTCGGCAATTTCCATGATCCCCGCTTTGATTGACTGAATATCATCGCCGGCTCCGGGCATCAACACCAGCACCGAGGTATCTGCTGTTCTGAAAATATCTACTTCATCCTGCCCGACCCCAACGGTCTCAATGATGACAGCGTCCTTCCCTGAAGCATCAAGGATTTTGGCAATGTCCCCGGCAGCACGGGATAGTCCTCCCATGTTTCCCCGGGTGCTGAGGCTTCTGATGAATACATCCTTCTCAAGGCTGATATCCCGCATGCGGATGCGGTCACCCAGCAGCGCTCCGCCGGAAAACGGGCTGGAAGGGTCAACAGCAACAATGCCGACTTTTTTCCCCTGACGGCACAGCGTGAGCGTTACTTTGTCCACCAGTGTGCTTTTGCCGGCTCCGGGCGGGCCGGTGAAACCGATGGTGTAGGCATTGCCGGTGTGGGGGAAGATGCTGCGCATTGCCTGTGCAGCTTCAGGCAGCTCGTTTTCCACGATGCTGATAAGCCTGGCGATAGCGCGGATGTTTCCCTTCAGTACGCCGTCTATAAGTTGTTCAGTGTGCATTCTCTTTAATGAAGTTTACAATCACTTCCGTTGAAGTGCCGGGCCCGAAGATTTCTCTGATTCCGGCATTTTTTAAACCCGGGATATCGTCCTGGGGAATAACGCCGCCGCCAATCACTAAAATATTTTCGCCGCCCTTTTCTTTAAGGAGCTGCATGACGCGCGGGAACAGGTGGTTATGGGCTCCTGACAGAATGCTCAAAAGAAGGGCAGCCACGTCTTCCTGCAGTGCAGCGGTTACGATCTGTTCCGGGGTCTGGCGCAGGCCGGTATATATGACCTCCATCCCGGCATCTCTCAGTGCTCTGGCGATAACCTTTGCTCCCCGGTCATGGCCGTCAAGACCCGGCTTGGCTACCATAACTCTGATGATTTTTTCCTGTGACATGATACCTCCAGCATTGATGTGAATGTGAATGACAAAGACTAACCTGTTTGAATTTTATACTATATGTATCCGGGATTATGCATGAGCTTAAGTTCCGATGTTAGAAATTTAGTTTAAAAAAAGAGCTGTTACAGAATGAATGGGTTTTAGTTTATACTATATCCGAAGAAAACTATATGATAAAGCCCAAAAAAGGTAACACACGCGCTTTTTGGGTGTCAAGGTCTTTTTGGTGAAGCCGGGCTGGAAGAAGTGTGCCTTGACAGTACACCCCGTTTTTGTTACTACTGATACGGGCTAAAAGATAATTATTGGTTTTTAAATGGGTTTTTACAGGAGCACGCTCATGGAACTTATGGAGGCTATCAAGGAGAGAAGAAGCATTCGCAAATACAAGCAGACCCCTGTCTCTGCTGAGGACCTCAATTATATACTTGAAGCTGCCCGGTGGGCTCCTTCCTGGGCAAATACCCAGTGCTTTGAGTTTATTATGGTAAGAGACCCTGAATTAAAGAAGCGGCTTGCAGACACGCTGCCCGGGGGCAACCCGGCTCTGGCTGCGTTTTCCCAGGCACCGGTCATTGTTGTTGCCTGTGCGCAAAAACAGAAGTCAGGATTTTTTAAGGGCATTCCGGCTACCGGGAAGGGAGACTGGCTGCTGTTTGATACGGGACTTGCCTTGCAGAACCTCACCCTTGCGGCTTATTCCCTGGGACTGGGAACCGTCCATGTGGGACTTTTTGATGCGCCCCGGGTGAAGGAAATCCTCAGCGTTCCCGATTCTGTTGAAGTTGTTGAGCTCATCCCCCTGGGAGTTCCGGATGAACAAGGAAGACCGTCAAAAAGAAGAGCCATTGAAGAGTTTGTATTTTATGATTATTACGGGGCCGGGCGGCCATAAACACCGGATTCCTGACAGGCACATAGATTATGGGACTTTTCATTGTATTTGAAGGAATTGAGGGATGCGGTAAAACAACCCAGATAGCCCTGCTGGGAGATTTCCTGCGGAAAAAAAATCTCCCCTGCATTATTACCCGGGAACCCGGAGGAACAGCCGTTGGCGACGAAATCAGAAAGATACTGCTCAATGCCCGGAACACAGAGCTGCTACCGGCAACCGAGCTTCTGCTCTACACTGCCTCAAAGGTTCAGCACCTGCAGCATGTTATCAGGCCAGCCCTGAGCCAGGGCACGGTGGTGCTCTGCGACCGTTTTTTTGATGCAACGGTTGCGTATCAGGGATACGGCGGAGGTGTTTCCCTGTCGCTGATACGCGAGATACACCGGGCCTTCCTGCAGGCCATTACCCCGGATGTGACCGTGCTTCTTGATTGCCCTGTGGAAGTCGGGCTCGGGCGGTCACGGACGCGGATGAAAATTGAAGGGAAAGAGCAGGAGGAAGGGCGCTTTGAGGACAAGGAGCGCGCGTTTCACGAGCGGGTGAGGGACGGCTATATGCAGCTTGCCAGGGTGGAACCCGAGCGTTTTTTTATAGTTAATGGGGCGCAACCGGCGGAATCAGTACACCGGGGAATATGCGTGTTCATTGCAGGAAAGCTGAAAGAAAAGGGCTATGCCGTTTGATGCAATTCTCGGGCAGCAACTGCCGCTGCGGCAGTTGCGCAATGCGCTGGTGAGCGGCCATATCGCCCATGCCTACCTGTTTGCCGGGATTGAGGGCATAGGAAAGTGGACGACAGCCGTCTCGTTTGCCAAGGCGCTTAACTGCCAGGCCCAGGGAAATGATTTCTGCGATGCATGTCTCTCGTGCCGCAAGATAGAGAAGCAGATTCATCCCGACCTTTTTTTTATAGCTCCTGAAAAAA
>CAIYCZ010000198.1 GCA_903924805.1 uncultured delta proteobacterium
AAGAGAGTAAGAGTTTAGAGGACACAGAGGGGAGGCAATAAAAAAATAGCTGTTGTCTGACAGCTGATAGCTTTTGAATTTTTTCTGTCCACCCTCCATAGAATTTCGGGAGACGGGTGCCTCGGAGGACGGGTGATCTCTGTGGTTATTTTTAACAATGCCATAAATCTTACAAGGAGGAGCCATGAAGACGAGCAGAGGGAAAAACATGCTGACACGTATCGCTATGTGTATCTGCGTTACTGCAGCATTCATGATTTACGCTGGATGTGATATCCCGATCTTCAACACCCCCAAAGCCCTGGAAACCGTTACGGCTGAAGACGGAACTACCTGGGAGCGGGTCATTGAGCCCGGATTCGGCAATGTGAATAATATATCAGTGGCAGCAATAGGAGAATACCAGGGTCACCTGTATGCCACCACCCGCAATGATGTTGAAGGAGCAGAAGTATGGAGAACCAACGGTGACAGCTGGGAGCAGGTTGAAATAGTCCCCGGCATGAAACACGGCATCTATGGCAACACCATGCTCAATAACCTGTGGAGCAAGATGGTCGTTTTCAAGGATAAGCTGTATGTCGGTTTTTCTTCAGGCCTGCAGGGAACCGTGCTGAAATCATCAGGCTGCGAAATCTGGCGGTATGACGGTAAAACCTGGGAACCGGTTGTGTCCGACAAAAAGGATATTGATGAAGGAGGGGAAATCACGGCCATTGCCGGATGTGAGGATCAGGATGGCGATATTACTGCGCAGTTCACTGACAACTCAAAAAACTGGACCGCTAATCAATGGACAGGCGGCGTACTGCAGATAATTTCCGGCCAGGGGGCATACCGCCGGTTTGATATTGTGAGCAATACGGCAACCACGCTCACGGTACAGCAGAATGAAACCACCGGGGACTACGGGAAAGAATATACCGTGTGCGGAACAAAGCACTATGCAAACCCCTTTCCCGCATATGAATATGACCTTGGCCCGGTGCAGACAGGCGACAGCTATGAGATTGGCATCGGCACAGATGAAAACGGCTTTGGCGATTACTGGAACAAGACAATCACCGAAATGCTTATATTTGATGATACGCTCTATGTAAGCACCGGCCTCGAATATGACAATGGCGCTCAGGTATGGTTTTCGGAAGACGGCGACACCTGGCAGGTAACCCAGCCGCCCAACAGCTTCGGCAACTATCACAATGATCCAAACTATAAAGATGGCAAGAAAGCCGTCAGCAGCAGCATCAGCGATATTGGTGTATCAGATGTATCAGGAGAACCGGTGCTCTATGCAGCAGGCACCGGTACCACCGGAGAAAAAGGTAAATGCACCCGCATGGCAAAGCTTACCGACAGCGGATGGGAACTCATCGTTGATTCATCCGTTGATGCCAATGACACCGGCACCAATGAAAACGGCTTTGGCGATGGCCTGAGTTGTGACATGTATACCGGAAATTTCATGGGCTGGAGCATACAGCAGTTCAAGGATAAGTTGTATGTGGGAATCAATTCACTCGGCGGCACCCGTGTGCTGTACACCCCCAATGGCAGCTCCGAGGACGGCAACTGGTTTTTCAGTGTCGGCCCGGGCACCCCGTATCCCATAGGTTTTGACGGTGCGCTGTTGCAGACAGATGATCCGGCTTTTATTGGCACCTATAGAAATATCGCCAACAACCTCTTCGTGTTTCATGATGTCATGTATGCCGGCGTGATTGACCAGAAGAGTGAAAAGGTTCAGACCGGAACACCGCTCTGGAAAACCACTGATGGCGTAACTTGGACCCGGTTAACTGACAATAGTTTTGGCCAAACCGCAGCGCTGGCGTTTGAGGGTTTTGGTACGTTTAATGACACCCTGTACGTGGGAGTCAATAACGCTTCATCTTCCCAGTCAAATACCGGCGGGGCGACAATCTTCCGGCTGGCTAAATAGGCAGTCCTTTTGAGATGGGGAAAGTATGGGACGCGGGCGATTAATTCCGCCGCAAGATATGGGCAGAGGATGTTATTCAATGCCCCTGAACTCTCTCAAAAAAAACTAGCATGTCCCCTGATTTACCAAGGCCCAACAAGGCGATCGACTCGTACGGTGAACCCGCGGCGGGTTCACCGCCGGTCATCGCTGTCGTTATGTTTGAAAAATGATGAACCATTAATAATTCTAAAAACCATTTCCGGCATGTTGAAAACATGAAAAGAGATTATGATATAAAATCAAAGAAAACAAAATATGGCGGCATCGTTTTTGAATCAAGACTTGAGGCAAGATGGGCTGTATTCTTTGATAGTTTGGGTATTAAATACGAATATGAACCATTTTATTCTGAAGTCGAAACTGGTTGCAGGGTTGTTAACTACAAGCCTGATTTTTACCTGAACAAATTAAATATTTTTGTTGAAATAAAACCCAGCAAACCATTAGAAATAGAAAATATAAAAGCAGCTGGATGGGCAAAACACATTAATGAAATAATAGTACTATTCAACCTTAATCCCCCCACGATGGAATTAGAAAATGGT
>CAIYCZ010000199.1 GCA_903924805.1 uncultured delta proteobacterium
GGTTATTACATTCTGGGAACACTGCTGCGCGGTCTGTTTTTTTTAACTAACCATCTGCCCAACAGTGCTATCTTCAGCTTTTCAAAACATGCTTCATCGCTGTTTATGCGGTTTTCCCGGCGCTACCGCCGCAGAATCTCCAGAAATTTACAAATTGCCTTCGGCGATTCGTTTGACCGGCATGCAATAAATACTATTTCCCGGACCCTGTCAGAAAATCTCGGCTTAAACTTTGCCGAAACCCTCGTCTCGGCAACACCCAAAAAGAAGTTGCTGCTTGACAGCATACAGATTCACGGCATTGAAAACCTTGATAAAGCCCTTTCCCAGGGCAAGGGAGTGCTGGCGTTCAGCGCCCATCTGGGCAATTTTACCCTGATCGGACTTAAAATGGCGGCTGAAGGCTACCCGTTTCATATGCTGGTAAAGGATCCGCCCTACAGCGCAGTAACAGCAGCCCTCAGAATACTTCAGACAGGCCAGGGAGGGCGTTTCATTTACGTCGAGCCCTGGGAAAAGGCACTCCGCCAGATACTTTCCTGCTTAAGAAAAAACGAAATTGTGTGTATCCTTGCTGATGAGAAAAAAAGCCGCTCGGGTGTGAATGTGGATTTTTTTGGCCATCCGGCGCCCACCGCACCGGGGCCTGCCGTGCTGTCTCTCAGGACCGGTGCGCCGCTGGTGCCGATTTTTATTGTGCGGGAAAAGGATGGATTACATCATATTTATATAGAGCCACAGCTTGAAGTGCAGCTGAACGGAGATCGCTCTCAGGATATTCCCATTGTTATAAGCGCATATACTAAGGTCATTGAACAGTATATCCGGAGGTACACGGATCAGTGGTTCTGGATTAACAATCGCTGGAAAAAGAAAACAAGAGATAAAGCACTGCCTAACGCTTGAGACATGTGAACACTAAAACCATCTCTTTACTCTTTATCATCTGTTTCAGTATCTCATGTTCATCCTTCACGACTCCCCGTGATAAAGAAATTGCCCTGCGCTGGAATAATAAGGATAAGCCGCCGGCTGTTGTAATTCTCCCCTTTACAAATACTACGGATGAAAAAGACATTAACGTAACCTTCAGACGGATCTTTGCCAATCAACTGAGCTCAAAAAATTATCGCGATTTAAAGCTCAACGAAGTAGATGAGGCGCTTTCAATTCTAGAGCTGACCTATGGCAAAAAATGGAAAGCGCTCACCCCGGTGAGTCTGGGGAAGCTGTTTCACTGCGACTTCCTCATATACGGGGAGATAAACAACTTCAGACGAATCTTTCTGGGCTTATATGCGCAAATGGCTATCGATGTGCATCTGAAGCTGGTGGGTACTTTCAGGGGAAAAACCATCTGGGAACGGGAGATGGTAAAGCGCTCTCACGAAGGCGGCATTCCGTTCAGCCCGTTTGGCCTTATTCCTGATTTTCTCCGCTGCGGTTTACACATGACTGAAGAGAATAAAGTTGCGCTTATTGAAAAGGCCTGCAGGGAACTGATTGAGGAGTTCCCCAATCCTCCGAAGCCTGCGGTCTCGGTCTTTATTATCGAGATTCAGGTTGCTTCCTTTGCTGAAAAAAGCCGTGCACTAATAATTAAGAAAGAGCTTAAGGCGCGGGGTTATGAAACACGGCTGGAAAAGGTTATTATTGCTAACAAAGAGTGGTATCGTGTTATAATGGGTCCTTATTACGATACAAAAGAGGCGGAGAAAATCAAGACAGTCATAGGAAATGACCCCCGGTTTCAGCCCATTTTTATACACTATTAGCGCCGGAACCCGTGCCGGAGAATTCAACGGGTACGTGGCACAGAATGCTCAATGCATAACAAACGGTTAACTATTTTAAAGATACACTATGCGTATTTTGCTTGTTGAAGACGATACCGGAGCATCCCGTTTTATCAGGAAGGGGCTTCATGAAAAAGGTTTTACGGTTGATGTAGCTTTTGATGGCGAGGAAGGTTTGCATCTGGCAACATCTCAATCCTATGACATCATAATACTGGATATCATGCTTCCTGAGATGAGCGGATATGAAGTATTAAAAGGCATCAGGAAAAAGGGACTCATGGTGCCGGTCATTTTCCTCACGGCAAAGCATGAAAAGGAAGATGTTATCCATGGCCTTGAGCTTGGCGCAGATGACTATCTGGTTAAACCGTTCTCTTTTGCAGAGTTTCTCGCCAGAATAAAAGCAGTGCTCAGAAGAGGCCAGAAGGATAGCGAGCTCTCCCGGATGGCCATCGGTGACCTCACCCTCAACCTCATCAGCAGGACAGCACGAAGGGATGACAGGGACATTGAACTGTCCGGGAAAGAATTTGCCCTTCTTGAATATCTTATGAGGAATGCCGGGCAGATACTTACCCGCACCATGATTCTGGAAAATGTCTGGGGGTATGAGTTTGACACCTCGAGCAACATCATTGATGTGCATATTAACCGGCTCAGGGCAAAAATAGATAAAGACTTCCAGCACAAGATGATCCACACCATAAAGGGGGTAGGCTATGTCCTCAAAGAAAAGGATTAATGTGTGGGGCAGGCTGGATGTAAAGCTCACCTTTTACTACACGACTATCTTTTTAATTTTATCAATCATGCTCTGTAGCTTTTTTTTCTACCGGGTCAATCGTAATCTCCTTAAACAGATTGACCGGATACTCATGGATGGAACCCTTGAATTTATTAATACGGTAGAGAATGATGAACAGGATCTTCTGAGCATATGCCGGGCCTATGCAAAAGGCATGTCTGTCAGAAAACACTATCCTATCTATTTCAGGGTTTTGACCCGCGATAATAAAGTTTATTTTGAATCTGAGAATACTCACGGACTTGCAGCATCGCCTTTTAAACCCAAACTTCACCCCCTCCTTGAATTTCTTAAGCTCCTCGGCCGCACGCACCCCTACCGCTACTATACAGACAAATTTACCATGCGCAATGGCACGAATTACACTATTCAGATGGCAGCAGACATCGAGCTCATTAAATTAACCCTGCGCAATCTGCTGGAAAATATTTTAATTGTTATCCCGGTGCTGCTCATACTGAGTGTCTGGTGGGGATTGTTTGCTTTAAAAAAGTACCGGGAAATTGTGGGTAACATTGTCAGGGTAACAAATCGCATCACCTCCCAGAACCTGCAGGAGCGGCTTACGGTCCCCGCGGTTAGCGATGAGCTGCAGCACCTTATGGTAACCATCAATTCAATGATTGATCGCCTTGAAACGGCTTTACAGGAGGTCAAACAGTTTACCGCTGATGTCTCCCATGAGCTGAGAAACCCGCTGTTTGCCTTGAAGGGTGAGCTGGAAGTTGCACTGTCCCGGGAAAGAAGTGATGGGGAATACGGGGAGGCAATTTTGGAATCTCTGGAGCGAACCAATCTCCTTATCAAGATGGTGAATGACCTGTTTTTAATCTCCCGCTTTGACATGAAAAAGATAGATATTAATTTGATTCATCTAAATCTCAGCGAGATAGTGCGGGACCTGTATAATTTTTTCCTGCCCATGGCGCAGGAAAAGAATCTACAGTTTTCAATTGAGCGTTGTGACGATATGCTTTTCCGCGGAGATAAAACCAGGATGCACCAGCTCTTCAGCAACCTGCTGGACAATGCCATAAAATTTACCCCGGAACAGGGAACGGTCACGCTCTCTTTGATTTCTTTGAACGGGTCAATACAGTTTAAAGTCAGGGATACCGGCATTGGCATTCCCGAGGACGATATGCCCAATATATTTAACCGGTTTTACCAGAGTGATAAATCACGTTCCGGTGTGTCACGGGGTGCCGGGCTTGGGCTCCACATCTGCAAAAGGATTGTCGAGGCACATGGTGGGGATATTAAAGTGCAGAGCAATGAGGGGAACGGGGTAACCGTTATGGTGACGCTGCCGGTAAATGAATAACCGGGGAAAATCAAAAAAGGCTTTGTGAGCAGGGCAACCTTTCAAACAGGTTACTCCCCTTGCACTGACGCAGCATGTCTTTCCTGATGTCTATTACATGGTACCTGAGTCTCTATGAAGATACTATTTATCTATCCCAATCTATATGCCCAGATAGGTTTTAATTATGGCGTGTCCTTCCTTTCTGCAGTGCTGAAGCAGGACGGCAATCAGACCGCGCTCCTCAACATCAATGAAAAGCTGGGATACCCTCTTGACCTTCCACGGATTATTGAAGATATACGAGCGTTCAGTCCTGACCTCATTGCCTTCTCAGCAGTCACCAACCAGTTTCAGCATATAATCACTATTGCAACAGAAATCAGAAAACATTTTAAGATGCCTCTTGTGTGCGGCGGTATCCATGCAACCATGACTCCAGAGGCCGTGCTTGAAACCGGACTGTTTGATTCAGTGTTTATTGGCGAGTGTGAATACGCGCTGAGAGACTATGTCCGGGCACTTGAGACTAAACAGGATACCGTATCCATCCCAAACACCTGGCACAAACGGAACGGGCACATAATAAAAAACAACGTGGGTCCCTTCCCCGGCCTCGAAAGCCTCCCGTTTAAGGATTATGCGATATTTGATTTTCAGAAAATGATTGACGCTAAAAATGGATGGGTCGGTCTCATGGCTTCACGGGGATGTCCGTTCAGATGCACCTACTGCTTTAACCATCAGATAGCAAAGCGCTATAAAGATGAGCTGAATGTCCCATCTTCCGGTCTCAATTATATCCGTCACCACCCCGTTAAAAACGTCATAGATGAAATCATCTATCTTCAGAAAAACTATAAGAACATAAAAATGTATATCTTTGACGATGACCTTTTTACCTTTAATGCAGACTATGTAAGGGAATTCTGTTCTGAATACAGGAAAATAACGCCCACACCGTTTGTTGCCAATGCCCACGTTCAGATTTTCACGCCGGAGATAGCCCGGTGTCTGAAAGAAGCCGGCTGCAGGATTATCAAGTTTGGGATTGAAAGCGGAAGCGAGAGAGTGCGGAGAGAAATCCTCCACCGCCCTATGACCAATGAGGTA
>CAIYCZ010000200.1 GCA_903924805.1 uncultured delta proteobacterium
GTGGATTTTAAAAGATAAAGAGATTAAAAGTGGAGAGGACGCAGAGGGGAGGGCACTAAAAATTCGCGAAACCTGTTTAAAAGCCAGTATTTCTCCGTGCCCTCTGTGGTTAGGTTTTGACAATACTTACCACACCGAAAGGAGGTACCATGCATATACCAGTACCCAAAGACCTGGTTGAAAAAGCGGTTAAGCGGTTTCAGATTGACGCGCACCGCAAACGGGAGGAAATTTCCCTCCAGCCCAGAAGAGTCATTACCATTTCCCGCCAGCTTGGCAGCGGCGGAAAACGGGTTACGGAGCTTTTAAGCACGTGGCTTGACTGGCCGGTCTGGGACAAGGAGATACTTGATGTTCTGGCCAGCCAATCCCATTTGGGATATCAGGCAAAGATGTTTGAAGCGGTGGATGAAAAAGTGCAGGACGAAATTGAATCTCTCATGTCTTTTACGTTCGGACATATAGACAAGAATGCCTATCTGTACCTGCTCCCCAAGGCGATTTTTCTCATCGCGCAGCATGATGCTATCATAATCGGCCGTGGTGCATATCTGTTTCTCCCTGATTCCCTTAAAATCCGGGTCAAGGCATCGTTTTCTACCCGGGTGGAAAATATTATGCACTATGAAGGGATAAATAAAAAGACAGCTCAGGAAAAAATCAGGGCTGTGGACCAGGAGCGGGAAGCCTTCACCAAGGAGCTGTGCCGGAGGCTGGGGAAACCCTATGCGGAGTCTAAGAATCATCTGCACTATGATCTGGAGATAAGTACTGACAATATACGAATGGAAGAGGCAGCGCTCTTGGTCCTGATAGCAGCGATGGAGAGGTTTGGCCTTAAGATAGACCTGGAAAAAGTGCTTAAGGATATGCGCCTCTCGTAGCAGTGCTCCGGTCACAGAACGAGCAGCGCCAGGATGCCCGCTCCGAGCATGGCGGCAAATACCGGAATGGCCTGGCGCCGCAGGCTGGGCGCGCCAGTGGCTGAGATCAGGGTTTTAACCCCGGTATTGGCGAGCGTTGCGAGGATAATGCCGTGGGCAGCAACGGTTGAAACAAGGGAACCCTGCTCTAATTTAGAAAGTGACAGGGTAATGGCATCAACATCCGTCAAGCCCGTCAGAACGCTTGATGCGTATACCCCGGCGGTGCCGAAAAAAAACTCTGCTGCCCTGGCAATAACAATAATCACCCCGAACAGGATACCAAACTTAATCGCCTGCCACAGCTCCAGCGGATTGCTGATCTCCAGCGCAGCTTTCCCGTCCCCTTCCCCCGTCCCCTTCAGTCGGAAAAACCAGAGGTATGCGCAGCCCAGGAAACCTGCCATAGCGGTAACCGCTATCGGCGCGATAAGGCGCGTGCCGAGGTGCGGGTTAATGGAAAAGACCAAAACCAGCACCCGGATGAACATGATTGAAGAGGCAAGAACTATCCCGAAGGCAAAGTCAGCGCCGAGGTGCTCCTCAGCCTTGCTGCGCCGGGAAAAGCTCACGGTAAGGGCGGTGCTTGAGCCAATGCCGCCAAGCAGCCCCGACAGGCCTATGCCCTGGTGCGAGCCGAGAATTTTTATCAGAATGTAGCCGATGAGATTTAAGCCGGCAATGAGGATGACAAAGAGCCATATATCATGGAAATTAATGACATCCAGGGGCCCGAAGGTTCTGTCCGGAAGAACCGGCAGAATGACCAGGGTAATGACGGCAAACTGCAGCCCGGCATTGAGGTCGCTCTGACCGATTTTGTGGGCGAGATTTTCCAGCGGCTTCTTTGATGCCAGCAGCAGCACCGTAACTACCGCGAGCGCTGCAGCCAGCCCGGGCATCTGCCACCAGACCAGAGCGCCGAAAAGAAACGCGAGCAGCGAGGTGATCTCCGTGGTTATGCCCGGAGATGCTGCCGAGCCGATAAAAAAGTAGGCTGCAAGAACAAATGCCGCAAGAATGAGAAGGATAACCGGAAACGCCCAGGTTACTGACTGGTCGTGAAGCAGGGCAGCCATGCAACCGAGCATGCTGATGAGGGGGAAGGTGCGGATTCCGGCAAAGGTGCCGGTCTTTTCCATCTCGCGCTCAAAGCCTATAAAAAGGCCCAACGCCAGAGCTATGGCAAACCGGTGAAACAGCACCTGCATTTCAGGTAGTTGATTCATGCGTTCTCCGTGATGGACAGGAAATGAGCATGTGTATGCCGGGAAAAAGTATACTGTATTTCACCTGCCTTTGCAAAAGGAAACAGGGGATATGTTCAACGTGCTGAGTACATGTGCAATCCTGATTGGTTTCATGCCTCTTAACCCGGCCCTGCAAAAGGGGATAAGAGGCATCTATAAAAAAGCACGGGTAAACTCCGGAAAGCCCTGACCGGTGGGCGGGGAGCTGCAAAATCTGCGTTCATCGGTATCCCCGTAAAACCAATACAATGGGTGTGCTTCCGGATGCCTCAATTTTTGCGCAGCAGCATGTAATCATTTTTTATTTGAACCATAGTTCTATTTATGATAATAGAAAACTCTTTACTGAAAGAATGCAAACAAATCTAACAGGTGAAAGAGGTTAACTGGTCATGGTAAATCTTAGTATTGATGGCAAGAAGATCAAGGCAAAGGAACAGCAGACGATCCTTGAAGCTGCCCGGGAACACGGCATTGAAATACCCACCCTCTGCTCAAGCGATGCCCTCAAGCCCTATGGCGCATGCAGGCTGTGCGTGGTTGAGGTTACGGCGGGAAATGCCTCCACCGTTGAAACCTCCTGTACCTACCCGGTTGCAGAAGGGCTGGACGTAAGCACCAGGTCTGCCAAGGTCATTGAAGCACGCAAGCTGGTGCTGCACCTGCTGCTTGCCCGGTGCCCGAATGTAAAGATAGTGAAAGAGCTGGCAGCAGAATACGGCATAGAAAAAGTGGATGCCTGCCTGCGCCTTGAAAATGAATACTGCATCCTGTGCGGGCTGTGCGTGCGGGCCTGCACTGAAGTCGTCCAGGCAGGAGCCATAAGCTTTGCGGGAAGCGGCAAGGAAAAAAAGGTGGACAGCCCGTTCCATGCGATTGCTGAAGAATGTATCGGCTGCGGCTCATGCGCGTTTGTGTGCCCGACCGGAATCATAAAAGTGCGCGATGTGGACAGCGCTGCTGAGATCTCTCCTGAGGGCGAAAACTTCATAGGCTGGCAGCGGATTATTGAAAACTGGAACCGGGAACTGAAATTCAAGATGTGTAAAAAATCGGGGAATCCCTATGCCCCCGAATTTATGCTGAACCGGTTTCAGGATACAATGAATCTGCCTCCCCAGTTTTTTGATATCTCGCCAAGCTACCGCGAGTATCCGGAGGTTGACGAAGAGTTGTGTATCGGCTGCGGAGCGTGTGTGGATGAATGTCCGGTAGGCGCAATCCAGCTTGAGGAAAGGGATAAAAAAGAGGTGCGCTCGCGCATTCTTCCGACCCACTGCTGCGGCTGCCAGACCTGCGCGGTATACTGCGTGCGGGCTGCAATAAAAGTTGCCTGACACATATCCCTAACCCGGACAAGCCGGAAC
>CAIYCZ010000201.1 GCA_903924805.1 uncultured delta proteobacterium
AGGCACGTAGAGTTGTGCCCGCAGCAATGCACTATTTGCATGACGCTGTATGTTGCCTATCTCACGCTCACAGTCTTGAATCTCCAAAGTTCAAGCTGATTAGAGGAACACGCAGCATAGTGCTTGCCGGGCAATTTCGCGCTGACGGACTCGGTCCTTTGGAGCAATGGCGTCCCTTACTTGAGGTAAAGGACGGCTATTGGGTAGAACACCCTGAGTATGGATTTGTACCAGAGTTTAGCATAAACAATCATGGGCTTAAGGATTTTGGGGCTTCATTCTTTTGGTTGGGTGTACCGTTGGAAAATGCTACAATGAAGAATCTCATACCAGCAAACTATGAGGAAAAATTGCTGCAAACAGATTCATAAAATTCAAAAGCCTATTTAAGTGTAAATAGCAGACGAGTGATAAAAGAGCCGCCGTCTATATTTCACTGACGGCAGCTCTTTGTTTATCTACTTTTCTCTGCAAGCGAACTATAAGACTGCTACATATCACGCGGCAAGTGATACGCGCTTCACAATCTCCCCTTCTGCGCTTACCACAACTTTTTCAATCGGAATCTGCTTGCCCGCTGCATCCATGCCTTCTTTCACCATCGCCGGCAGCCCCTGGCAGCAGGGCACTTCCATTACCACCACCGTCACGCTTTTGACGTTTGCGGTCTTAAAAATCTGGGCGAATTTCTGAATATATGCTTCCGCATCGTCAAACTTCGGACAGCCGAGCAGCACCACCCTGCCCTGCAGAAAATCTTTATGAAACGTGGGATATGCCACCGGTGTGCAGTCTGCTGCCACCAGCAGCTCTGCCCCTTGTAAAAACGGGGCGGTTGGCGGGACCAGCCGTATCTGCACCGGCCAGTTGGTGAGGGCCGATTCTTCTCTCTCCGCAGTGGCAACCGGGCTTTCTCCTGCAGAGGCTTTCTTTGCTGAATTGAATGTTCTGATCATAGCTGAAGGGCACACCCCGGGCACCGGAGCAGCAGGCGGTGAGCTGTGCAATGCCGAGGTTTTTACATGCTCCTCAACCGCTTTCTCGTTAAATTCTTCTGCCTGCCGTTCAATAATTTTCAATGCATCCTGGGGACATTCGCCCAGGCATGCGCCAAGCCCGTCACAGTATTGGTCAGTAATCAGCTTTGCCTTGCCTCCCACTATCTGGATGGCACCCTCTGCACATGACGGCACGCATTGCCCGCAGCCGTCGCAGCGCTCAGCATCGATCTGGACTATCTTTCTTTTGACTTTCATACTGTTGTACCCCAAATGAATGTTTAAAATCTGGAACTCAGGAAATCAGGAAAGGAAAAACAGATTTTTTTCTTGAGTTCATGAGTTCCAGATTCATGTTTATCTGCCTATGCATTCATAAAAATGCTTCTCGCCAGCTTGCGGCCGCTTTCAGTAAGGAACGATGTCTCGATAATAGTTTTTAGTTTTTCTGCGGCAATTGGCGCTTGTTTGTGCTTTTCCTCAAGGTTCACCAGCAGGTCAGCATCATAGAGTATTTTGAAATTAACCGTCTCCTGCGGTCCGGGGTGGTGATGGTGGCCTATAATACCACACACTTCTTCAGTCAGTTCCCGGGGCGCCCCGATCTTTGTGAGGATAGTCCTGGCAACCGGCGGACCTTCCTGTTCCTGATAACGTGCTTCGTTAGTCTGGTATTTTTGCTCTGCTTCCTTGATGCCGATATCATGGAGATAGGCAGAAATTAATACCACCGGCATATCCCCTTTTTCTTCCTTGACCAGCTGTTCAGCATAGCGTGCCACTTTTGATGCGTGGCCAATCCGCTTGAAGTCCTGGCCAAAATAGCGCTTCATCTCAACTGCCACCCGATCCTTGAGCAGGTCTTTTCTCTGCGCAAGCAGCTCCGGGGGAAGTTCACCCAGGCACTGATCAGCATACTGGCAATATGAAGCACAGCCGAAATCCATCCGTGGATTTATCATTTTATGGCCGCAGTTCTTGCACGTGCGGGCTGATTCGTCCTTGAAAAATTCGATGCTGTGCCCGCACTGGGGGCATTTATCTTCAAATACCGCCTCAGGCCCCCAGTAGCGCATATCCTGTCCGGGACATTTCATCGATCGTCCTCCGTCCGTAAATGCGGATTTGGGAGTGCGGATTTCGGAATATCTTTATTCCGCACTCCGCACTCCGCATTCCACATTTTTCTTATCCCAGGATCGCCTTCAGATCCTGATCAGGTGTTGAGATGGGCATGATGTTAAAGTTCTTCACCAGCACGTCAAGCACTGCCGGGGTGACAAATGCCGGAAGGCTTGGGCCGAGGCGGATGTTCTTGACTCCCAGGTGCAGCAGTGAAAGCAGGATTGCCACCGCCTTCTGCTCGTACCAGGAAAGAACCAGTGACAGAGGCAGCTCGTTGACGCCAACATTAAATGCTTTTGCAAGAGCCAGAGCAATCTGAACGGCTGAGTAGGCATCATTGCACTGACCAACATCAAGCAGCCGCGGGATGCCTCCAATATCTCCGAGATCCTTGTCAAAGAAGCGGAATTTACCACAGGCAAGGGTCAGCACCACGCAGTCTTTTGGCACTTTCTCCACAAACTCGGTGTAGTAGTTGCGCCCCGGCTTTGCGCCATCACACCCGGCAACCAGGAAGAAGTGCCGGATTGCCTTGTTCTTAACTGCCTCTATGACTGCCCCTGCGACACCCATCACGGTGTTTCTGCCAAACCCGACAGTAACTGTCTTGCCATTGGTGTCACTGGCAAAACCGGGCATCTCCTGTGCCTTCTTGATCACCGGTGCAAAATTTCTGTCTTTAATATGTGTTGCACCGGGCCAGCCCACCAGGCCGCAGGTATAGATACTGTTTACATATGATTCCTTTGGCCGCTGGATGCAGTTGGTGGTCATAACAATCGGCCCGGGGAACTCAGCAAATTCCTTTGCCTGGTTCTGCCAGGCGGTGCCATAATGACCGTAGAAATGCTGATATTTCTTCAGGTTTGGATACCCGTGGGTAGGCAGCATCTCTCCATGCGAATATACATAAATACCTTTACCCTCGGTCTGCTTGAGCAGTTCTTCAAGGTCTTTAAGATCATGACCTGAAACCAGAATGGCTTTCCCCTTTTTGGCTCCAAGGGGCACTTTTGTCGGCACCGGGTGCCCGTAGGTTCCGGTATTGCCTGCATCAAGCAGCTCCATTGCTTTAATGTTTGCTTCTCCGGTTTTTAGTGCGAGACCTACCCAATCATTGAGGCTTAAATCCTTGCGTAAGGTAGCGGCAAGTCCCTCATGGATAAAGGCATACACTGAATCATCTTCTTTCCCCAGGATCTGGGCATGGTCAGCATAAGCTGCAACGCCTTTAATGCCAAACAGCGTGATGTGCTGCAGGGAAAGTATATTCGGATCAATGCTGGTGTCTGACTTTAAGCCGACTTTTGTGCCCTGATCAACAAGGCCGTTGAGATCTTTTGCCGGCTGAAATGCTGCCGGGCCGCCTGCGAATTCTACTTTACTACCGGCTGCCTTAACTTTCTTCTTCAGCCCTTCACGCAATTCTATGCAGCTATTGATGAACTCAACAAACCGCTGTGCGTCAAAGTCTACATTGGTCAGGGTTGAAAAGAGCGCCTGTACCGTGAAGACATTGACCTGCTTGTCATTCACACCGACTTTGCGCCCTTCTACTGCGACCTGCGACAATCCCTTCAGGGCATATATCAGCAGATCCTGAAGCGCTGCCACATCGGCATCTTTTCCGCACACGCCGACCTTAGTACAGCCTTCGCCTTTTGCCGTCTGTTCACACTGATAACAAAACATACTTGTTGCTCCCATTGTTTTTCCTCCTTTGATATTAATATGTTGTTGGTTGTATTCCTTGAAAGGCACCCTTTTACTATAGATGTTTAAATCATACTACAGTGTTTGGCCTTGATTCAAGTCAAGGGTCATCTTTTTTTCAGGTTCCCGGTTGTACTCTATAAACAGGGACGCTGCGTTATGGCATTTTGCTGCTTCATAATATAGCCCTGACCATTCTGATATTCATTGACTTATGTCAAAAGCGCGTTATATTTTTTATAGATAATAAATCAGGGCTGCCATATGGATGCAATAAAGCATATTCCCACTATTCCGCTGTTTCAGGGACTGACCCCGGAGCACCATGCACATGTAGCGTCGATAGTGGTGGAGAAAGTATATAGGCGCAATCAGGTTATCTTTTCGGAGGGGGATGAGGGTAACGGATTTTATGTGGTTATCTCCGGAAGGGTTAAGGTTTTCAAGCTCTCCCCGGATGGCAAAGAGCAGATCCTGCACATCCTGGGAGCTGGCGAGCCGTTTGGAGAAGTACCCGTTTTTGCCGGCGAACGGTTTCCTGCCCATGCCGAAGCCCTCGAAGAAACACGGGTGATCTTTTTTCCCAGAGCCTCCTTTGCTGATCTGATAAAAAAGAACCCGTCACTTGCCATGAACATGCTTGCCGTTCTGTCCAGGCGCCTGCGCAGGTTCAGCGCTCTTATCGAAGACCTCTCTCTTAAAGAAGTGCCGGGAAGGCTTTCTGCCTATCTTCTCTACTTGAGCGACAAAAAAAACCGGGAGACCAGCCTTACCCTTGATATTTCCAAAGCCCAGCTTGCAAGTCTTCTGGGCACCATTCCGGAAACCATCTCCCGCATCCTTACCAGAATGAGCGCTGAAGAATTAATCGAGTCTGACGGACACCGGAACATTAAAATCCTTGATCGGCCGGGACTTGAAGAGCTTGCCAGCGGGGAAAGAAAATTATTATAAAACAGGGTGCAAGGGGTCCAGGGTTCAAGCGGTCAAGTAAAAATAAACTTGAACCCTTGAATCCTTGAACCCTCATTTTTCTATTGTATTGACTTAAGTCAATAATAATATCGGTTTATTATATTAGAAATAATTTATATGTCTGAGATGTGAGGCCCGGTAAACAACCATAAAAACAGTGGAGGTATGAACATGGCACAAGATAAACCAGCTTCTCATTCTTCCATACCGCACAGCCAGGCACTATTGTTGGCTGATTCCATACAGTATCAGGGCGGCTCAATAGTAAGCAAGGAGCTGATCCGCAAAGAAACGGGAACGGTCACCCTTTTTGCGTTCGAGCAGGGCCAGGGCTTAAGTGAGCATACCGCATCGTTTGACGCACTGGTCTATATACTGGATGGCGAAGCAAAAATTACCATTGCCGGCAGCCCGGCAGCGGTTACGGCTGGGGAGATGATTATCATGCCTGCCAATCAGCCCCACGCCCTGCACGCAGTAAAACGGTTCAAGATGATGCTGGTGATGATACGCTCGTGACAAAAGGGGGTTCGAGGGTTCAAGGGTAAGATTTATACACTATGGCCGCACGTGTAACATAATAAATCAGCGATAAAACATGCACGTTTCATCAAGGAGGAGATCATGCACGGAAAAAGATTCATACACAGTACCGTAATGCTGCTCGTGTCTGTCATGTTTATCTGTTTTTACAGTTCTCCGGGCGCAGCCCAAAATTATCTGGGAGGCATACGGGTGCAGGTGAAGGACTTCTACAGCAAAGCCCCTTTGTCCGGTGCTTCCATTCTGATCACCCCGAACAACTACACCGCAACTACTGATGCACAGGGAGAAGCGCTGATTGAACATATCACTCCGTTCAGAAATTATCAGATCAGGGCTGAATATGACGGCTATATCGCGGGGGAGATCGGATTTGTCTCGGTGTACGCGGATGAGGAAACACAGTCCATCATTCCGTTAAAGAAAAAAGCCTCCATATCCGGCACGGTACAAGGACAGGGCCAGTATTTGAAATTTTTACGCTGGCCGTTAAAGGATGCGGCAGTTATCCTGGGCAGGATCGAGAACGTCGGTGGCACGGATGCCTTTGTCGGACTTCAGGCTGTGCGCACTGACGCCAGGGGTCGCTTCACGTTCGACACCGTAGATGAAAATTCCTACAAGATCGTTGCCCTCAAGGATGGCTTTCTCAGAAATGACATAATTGATATTCCGGTAGTAGCGGGCGAGGATAAAGCTCAGGATTTTGCCATCGAGCGGCGCTTCTCTTCCCAGGGTCAAGCCCCCACGGTTGCGATCACCACTGCCACAGGCAATCCGAAGGAAGGCCCTTATACAGCGCCGGCACGGCTTTACTTTACAGCCCAGAATGTTGCAGGGATTACAGAATTCTACTGGATAAAAGAAAAGCAGCCGGAAGGTGCAGCAGCTCTTGGCCAGGAGTATTATATCGGTAATCCGCCGGGCAGTGTATATACGTTTATACTGCCCTCTCTGGGCACCTATACGGTCTCACTTTTCACTGCCGATAGCGCAGGCATAGCAAGAAAAGCATCCGTAAGCTTTGCGACAGAAAATGTTGCCCCCGAGGCGGTGCCTTCAGTAATTCCCGGCCCCGTGGAACTGCCGCTCATAGATGCGGGTGCTCTCTATACCACATCCAATGGCTCATCCTCGGTCACTGCAGGGTCTACCGTTTATCTGCGCGGGTTCGCAATTGACATGAACCTGCTGTCGCCGGAAGAATTTAATCCCGATGCTCCTACTTTTGATATCTATGGCAACAAGAACGGCAACTTCAAAGCATCTCTTTTTAAATTTGCATGGACCCTCAAGGACGAAAGCGACGATGACGTCTCATCCGCCTTAACTCCGTCTCCTCAAACAGAAAATGTATCCTTTACCATTCCCGGCGATGCAGATCCGGGCAACACCTACACGGCAACGTTAACGGTTACCGACGATAAGGGGGCATTGAGCCAGCCGCAGAGCCTCACCATCACCATAGCACAGAAGGCTGAGGAAACAACCTGCGCAGGCTGCCATGCTGACAAGGCTTCAGGCTATGCACTCACCGCCCATGCAAAGTCTGCAGCAGGTGCGAAATGCCAGGATTGCCACGGTGCTGGAAGCGTCCATGCAGCTCAGGGCGGGCAGCCAAAGCTGTCAGTCAATTACTGGTCAGGGGTGTGCGGCCAGTGTCATGAGCAGTTTTCTGAGATTCAGAAAGCAATGCACTCAAACGCCCTGCCCTTTGGCTATTACGAGCCGACAGACGGCAGGCTCACATCATGCTATCGCTGCCATTACACAAAGGGCTACATCGGGGCAACCAGTTCAGGAACACCATTTCGGGAGTTTCGCTACGGGCCGAATGACCTCCCCACCATCCCCCAGGATACTCCCAATGTCTCCTGCTCAGTGTGCCATGATTCGCACAACGCTAAGGATGGAAATCCCTTTAGCTTGCGAACCGGCAGTGCCGGCACCGCATGCGATACCTGCCATTACGAAAAATGGCAGAATGCCATCCTTGAAGGAATGGCAGGAGAAGTCGGCAACGGGTACCATTATCCAGGGCAGGATTATTCACCTTATGCAGGAGATAAAAATCCGCACCGCACCGAAGACAAATGCGTCATGTGTCACATGAGCACTTCGCTGGCTGATAAAGATATACAGATGGTAAGAAAAGTGGGCGGGCATACGCTGCGCATGCGTGATTTTGGCGATGACCAGATTCCCGGCACGGCTGATGATACACTGAATATCCCGGTCTGCCAGGGATGCCACAAGGGGCTTAGTACCTTTGACCGGAATGGTGTTCAGACACAGGTGATAGCGCTGCTTACGGAGCTGTCCAATGTTCTTAAAGGCGACAACCACGAGTTTCTGCCGCCCAATCAGCCGGGCAAATGCGCCCGATGCCACAAGGGGGGTACCGTGCCGTTCTTAAACGATCCTGACAAGGTGCTGGAGAACGCCTACACCAACTATAAGCTGTTCATCAATGACCGCAGCTACGGCGTTCACAACCCGGGCTACACCAAAAAACTGCTGCAGGACAGCATTGATTCGGTGAAGCAGCTGGACAGCAAGTGAAAAGTTTAAAGGCAAGGGGTCAAGGGTTCGAGCGGTCAGGGGAAATAGATTGTAAAACACGTGAACCCATAAACCCTTAAATTCTGGAACCTTCGATATTTTTCTTTTTAAACATTCATCCTTAAGAAGATAACGGTAAAAAAAGCACCTATGAGATGGCTGAAAGAAGCACTGGAGCGTATTGAAGAAGCCCCCGTACCACCGGTAATGC
>CAIYCZ010000202.1 GCA_903924805.1 uncultured delta proteobacterium
ATATTGCAAAATCGCTGTAATTAAAAAACACAGAACACGGAATCCAGAAATCAGAAGTTAGTATTCAGGAGCCATAATACAATGGCTCCTGAATACATTTTGATTGAATACACGGGGAGGGATGATACGGTGGCCATCAAATATATTGATGAGATGGATTTTAAAGGAAAGAAGGTTTTTGTCCGGGCTGATTTTAATGTGCCCCTGGACAAGGAGCAGAATATCACCGATGACATACGAATTTGCGAGACCATTCCCACCATCAAATATGTGCTGGATAAAGGAGGAGCGGTTGTTGTTGCCTCGCACCTAGGCCGGCCAAAAGGCAAGGTGGCAAAAGAGTTCAGCCTCCGTCCGGTACAAAAAAGACTCAGCGAGCTGTTAGGCAAGGAGGTCCTGTTTGCTGATGACTGTATGGGAGATGAGGCGCGAGCAAAGGCGGGCGCACTAAAACCGGGTCAAGTCCTCCTGCTTGAAAACCTGCGCTTCTATGCACAGGAAGAGAAGAATGACGAGGAATTTGCCGGGAAGCTTGCCGAACTTGCTGACGTATATATTAATGATGCCTTTGCTGTTTCACACCGCGCGCATGCTTCGGTAGAAGCCATTACCCATTTTATGAAAGAATGCGGGGCGGGGTTCCTGATGAAAAAGGAAATTACCAGCTTTGAAAAAGCCCTGAATAATCCTCAGCGGCCTCTGGTTGCCATCATAGGCGGGGCAAAGGTTTCAGGAAAGCTTGAGGTGCTGGAAAACATTATCCAGAAGGTCGATGCAATTCTCATAGGCGGTGGCATGGCATTTACCTTCCTCAAGGCTCAAGGGATGGAGGTGGGCAAGTCCCTGGTAGAGGATGAGCTGCTTGAAACCGCAAAGACTATTATGCAGAAGGCAAAGGACCGGGGTGTCAGGATTGTGCTCCCGGTTGATTGTGTGGCAGCCCGCGAGATGAAGTCATGTGTTCCCTATAAGACTATTTCAGTTAAAGAGCTAACACCTGATCTGATGGGGCTTGATATCGGACAGGAAACCATTGCTGAATTCGGCAAAGTAATAAAAGATGCCAAAACGATTGTGTGGAACGGCCCGATGGGAGTATTTGAGCTTGAGGAATTCAGCCGCGGCACCTTTGCCGTTATTGACCAGATTGCAGGCTCATCAGCCATGAGCGTTGTGGGTGGTGGGGATACCGATTCAGCGCTTCGTAAATCAGGCAAGATGGATAAAATCACTTTTGTGTCAACGGCAGGAGGGGCTTTTATGGAGCTTCTCGAGGGGAAAGTTCTGCCCGGCATCAAGGCGTTGGATAAATAATAATGAGAAGCTGATAGCTGGTTTAGGAGTTACTCAATGCGAAAACCGATTATTGCAGGAAACTGGAAGATGTATAAAACAACAGCGGAGGCACTTGATCTGGTGCGGCAGCTTAAAAAGAACCTTGCAGATGTTGCTGCTGCGGAGATTGTTGTCGGCCCCCCGTTTACTGCGCTTGCAGCAGTTGCGGCTGAGGCTAAAGGATCAAGCATTTCTGTTGCAGCGCAAAATATGTTCTGGGAGGAATCAGGTGCTTACACCGGTGAGGTCTCCCCGCTTATGATAAAGGATGTTGGCTGTACATACGCCATCATAGGCCACTCAGAGCGGCGCCAGTACTTTGCAGAGACGGATGCAACGGTCAACAAAAAGGTGACGGCAGCCCTGAAAGCCGGTCTTATTCCCATTGTTTGCGTCGGTGAAATGCTGCAGGAGCGGGAATCCGGCGCAACGATGAAAGTGGTGGAGCGGCAGATCCGGGACGGCCTTGCGGGTCTCTCCCCTGATGATATGCAAAAAATTGTTATAGCTTACGAGCCGGTATGGGCGATAGG
>CAIYCZ010000203.1 GCA_903924805.1 uncultured delta proteobacterium
ATGAATACTCCTGCATGAATGTCGCTTATCTGCACAAGACTGAGACCATCCATTTCCTCAGGAAAGTCAGGGAAAAAGAGTTTTTTTTCTTCTATCCGTAATTTATTTCTCCCGATATAGGTGCCATATACAGCGCACCCGCCCACAGGCAGCAGTACTGCTGCTGTCATTATTTTCAAGAATGTTCTGCGGTTTTCCAGTGCCGGACCTTTGTCCTTCGTCTCAGACTCCCTGCCTGCACCGGTATACGGGCAGACAGTCATCCACAGCTTTTTCAGCGAAATAAATATTCCGCTGATAATAAAACAGGGAAAGAGAACAAGGCATACGAGCATGTAAATAAAGCAGGGGTATATGAGGATAGCGTTAATGAATGTTTTAAGCCAGGGCGGAAGCGGGCAGCGGTAAAAAAGAAACAGGTAGGAGAGGTTTAAAAAGAGGATATAAGCAACGGCTGCTGCCCGGATTTTCTTATTCTTGAATGGGCGAAAGCTATAGTAACACCCGTACAGTGTCACCGTCTGCACCACAATAAAAAAAAGCGCGAAACCGGCAATTATAAAAAGTCTCCGGACATCCATAGCCAAACGGCAGACAGAAAAAAGGGGCAGGTCTTACAGAAGTGACCGGCCCCTTCGGGGTGTGCGGTTATCATGCTGTTGCTGTTATGTAATACTATCGGTGAGCGTGGCCGTACCGCGGGTTTGAATCTTTGCCCAGACCTCAGGACGCTCACGCTTTATCTTTTCAGGGTCTCTCAGGATAAGGTTCCACATCATCTTGGGTGATTTATACTGGCTCCAGCTCCCGTCCATAGTATGATCATGGCACAGGGAGAACAGATAATCAATTTCATCATCCGTATAGGTGGGGATGAGCGCATATCCGGTGGTAACCTGCATCATTCCCTCATCATTGAATTCAAACGATTTAAGCCACCACTGGTTATATTCCTCAAAACCATTTTTGCCTTCAAGCTCTTTGGCAACGGCTTCAGCTGCCCTGAAGCCGCAGCTGAGCGCTCCCTGGGCCTGGGTTTCGACAAAGGCTGCCGCATCGCCGATCATGATGCTGTTTCCCTTTGCCGGTTGTTTCAGTGGTGTAAACGCTTTGGTGCTGCAGCAGTGACGCGCTTCTATCTTGGCATTTTCAAACATGAAGGCCAGCGGGCCTTTTTTAGTGAAGAATTCAAACACGTTATCGGGCGGGTCTTTCGGGCTTCCCAGAATAATCATATCTGCCCAGTCAAAATGTCCTTCAGGCCCGGTTCCCATGAGTGGTGCAAGGTTAGAACCGTAGCAGCGTCCCCACCAGCCCCGCCACTCGGAAGGGCTGTAGTTTTTTACATTGGACATGTATACCGCAAGTACAAGGGCAAACCCCAGATAGGCGCGTTCGGTATTCCTGCCAAGTTTCTGGGCAAGCTGCGCACTCGCCCCGTCAGCAGCGATAAGCTTCTTTGCCTGGATTTTAAATTTCTTTCCCTTGCTCACGCATTTGAGTTCAACGCCTGCCGGGCTGTCAACGACATCATAGGCCGTCGTTTCATTAATATAGGTAACACCGAGAGCAAGGCACTCTTCAAGCATTCCCTTCAATAATGTTCCCTTGCCGTACTTGTAGGCAAACGGCCGCTTATCAGGCCAGGCAAAATGGCAATGGTATAGCTTGGCAGAGGAATAGTATTTATCGGTAACCGGACAGAACTCACCCCTGTAATTTACTTCCCAGCCGTTTTTAGTTGAGATTATCTTCCCGGCAGCAGTGTCAACTTTTATAGTATCTCCGTTGTAGTCCTCATCAAGGATTATATGCTCACTGCAATACCGGGTGATTTTAGAAATATCCTTGCGCTTCTCAATGACAGCAACTTTCAGCCCCTTTTTATTTGCCCACTTGGCTGCATGCAGCCCGCCGGGGCCTGCTCCAACAATAGCGAGATCATAAACCATTATGACTCCTCCTTATCTCTATAAAATGCTGTTTAGCTTATGGCCTTCATCGGACAGTACTGTTCACAGGTATGACAGGCAGTACAGTTTTCATTAAACACATGCGCCTTCTTGTCATAACCGCCCCGGTCATCAAGCTCAAGCGCTCCAATGGGGCAGTTTTCCATACAGCCGCCACAGCCCAGGCATTTTTCTTCATCAACCACCGGATATTGACGGCATGACGGACATATATTAAAAAACTCCGGCAGGAAATTATATTGCCGTATGATCTTTAACAGATGGGGCTCCGGGGCATAGGGGTTACCGCATTTGCTGCACTCTTTCAGCTTATGCTCAACCTGCCAGTTTAAAATTTCCCGCTGTGCGCCTGTGGGCGTGCACCCTTCCGGAGTACATGCGGAAGTGGCCGGCAGATCATTTTTCTTGATAATCCCGGTGGGGCAGATAAACGCACAGGAGCCGCAGGCTATACAGTCCTCTGCGGTTTTATGAAACGGAGAATCAACAATTTTATTAATGCCGCTTCCCGCAAACTGGATGGCTCCGGCCTTTACCACTTCATTACAGGCCCGAACACAAAGGCCGCACAGGATGCAGTAGTCATTATCCTTTCCCATCTGCAGCGAGCTTTCTGCAATACCATATTCATCTGCCAGCTGGCGTATCTTCTTTACGTTTGGGCAGCGGGCTAAATAAAGCTCAATGACCATCTTTCTCCCCTCAATAACCCGGGGGGTATCGGTCTTTACCTCAAGCCCCTGCTCCACCGGGTAGGTACAGGAGGTCTCTATGGTTTTCCTCCCGTCTTTTGAAATTTCAACAATACAGAGACGGCAGGCTCCATAGGGCTTCAGAGCCTCGTTAGAGCACAGGGTGGGAATCTGGATGCCATACTCCCGCGCTGCCTCAAGGATCGTCGTCCCCTCCTTAACTTTGATCTTCTTATCATTGATTTTAAGTGTTACCATAGGTTTCTTCCCCTGTATTTAATTTTTCAACCAGTTGTCTTATGCGCGTTTCTTGCCGTTACAGTACCTTTCTCTGCAGCTTTCCCTCTATGTCCCCTGGAAAATGTTTTAATACGCTCAGGAAGGGAACTGCTGCGGTTTTCCCTAATGCACAGGCTGATGTGTCTGCCATGGCAGCGGCAATGCGCTTGAAAAGACTTATATGCTCCTTTGTGCCCTGTCCCTGCATGATGCTGCCAATTATCTCCTGCAACCGCTTTACTCCCTCTCTGCAGGTGCTGCATTTCCCGCAGGTTTCATCGGCAAAGAAATCAGTTAAAAATTTCGCCATATCAAGCATATCAACACCCTCATCCATTACCAGAAGGCCGCCGGAGCCAAGCAGACTCCCGGCCCTGGCAAGCTGCTCATAATCAAGCTTGAGATTAAGTGATGATGCGGGAAGAACGCCCCCGGATGGGCCGCCGGTCTGGAATGCTTTGACCTTTTTCCCGGTACCGGTGCCCTTGCCAAAGGTTTCAACAATGGTCTTTATGGGTGTTCCCATGGGAACTTCAACCCAGCCACTTTGTGCCACATTACCGGAAAGGGCTACAATTTTAGTGCCGGTGCTTGCAGCGGTGCCAATCCTGGAGAACCATTTTCCGCCATGCGCAATTATTACCGGGATAGTGGCTAAGGTCTCAAGATTATTGACAACCGTCGGCTTGCCAAAGAGACCCTGCTGTGCAGGGTACGGCGGGCGCGGGCGCGGCTCTCCACAGGATCCTTCAAGGGCATTGAGAAGGGCGGTTTCTTCTCCGCAGACATAAGCCCCACCGCCGCGTTTTACCTTGAGGGTAAATGAAAATGCTGACCCCATAATATGTTTTCCCAGGAGTCCCGCCTGTTCTGCCTGCTTTATTGCCTCTTCCAGTCTCTCAAGGGCAACCATGTACCGGTCATTCACATAGGCATGGCCCTCATTGGCTCCTACCGCGTACCCGGCAATGATCATTCCCTCGATAATGGCATGGGGATCTGACTCAAGAAAGCTTCTGTGCATGCCGATTTCCGGGTCTCCCTCACTGCCATTGCACACTATGTATTTCCTGTCACCTGCAGATGAGCGGCATGCCTGCCACTTTAATCCTGCGGGGAATCCTGCTCCTCCGCGTCCCCTGAGTTTTGAAGCAGTAACTTCGCGGATGACCTCTTCCGCGGTCATTTCCGTCAGGGCTTTTGCAAGAGCCCCGTATCCGCCCATGGCAATATATTCTTCAATGCGCTCAGGACTGATGGTGCCGGCATTTTTACTCACCAGCTTCAGCTGATTCTTGAAAAAATCATGCTTTCTATATTCCTTAATGCCTGCCACTGCTTTGGGGAGTTTTCCTTTTGCATAGGTAATGGGTGGTACGTTCAGGCAGAATGATTCCTCATCATGCCTTGCGATGGCCAGGTCCTCTACCACTTTGCCCGTCTTGATCGATTTAACCAGCTCACCAACCCGCTTAACAGAAACATTGCCGTAGGTAATGCGTGGTTTGCCGGGCTGAATCACCTCAACAATAGGCTCCGCATAGCAGAGACCATTGCATCCCACCTTTACCATATCAGCTTTTATTTTCTGGTTTTTAATTTCATATTTCAGAGCTTCAAAAATCTTCCCCGCCCCCTTTGCAAGGCCACAGGTTGCTGCCCCTACGGTGATACGGGTCGTGGCTGGAGAGAGTAAACCCATTCCCTGTTTTTGTAATTTTGTAAGGTCACTGGCTTTCGTAAGTTTCATAGCTGCCTCTCTCCTTTATTCATGTATAATTTCTGAAATCTTGGCTTGTGCTTGTGCGCCGCCATACAGCTCGCCATTTATCATGACGGCAGGGGACACATCACAGCATCCAAGGCACCTGACTTTCTCAAGGGTTATCTGTGAGCCATTTGCAGATACTTTCTTTTCAAGCTCCCGGAGCACCGGGTTCCCCCCTTTAACGTGGCACCCGGTTCCATTGCACACCGTAACCGTATGTTTTTTAGGTGGCGTGGTGCGAAACGCCTTATAAGAAGTAACCAGTCTGTACAGGGTGCTTAAAAACACGCCTTTTTTCTGGCTCACCATTATCAGCGCTTCCTGTGGAATATATCCGCATTGCTCCTGTATGGCATGCAGGATAGAAATCAATGTTTCCTGTCCGCCCGGATATTTTTTAAGTATCTCTTCCACCACATTCATATCTATGTCACCCATAGTGGAAAACGCTTTCAATATATTGCTTTTAAACGGCTCAGGCACCATCTCGTTAACAATTTCCACTACATGACCCTCGGCAAAGGGTCCTCCTTTTGCCTTTTGTGCCAAGACCTGCGTCAGCTTTCCCCGGAAGATACCTCTCAGGGCTTCGGGAACTTCCTGAAGCATCCGCTCAAACATAGCCTGGCTCTTTCCGGTCCATTCACCGGCAGCAGATGCTTGACTAACAGGTGCAGGTGCCGCTTCTTTTTTTGCAGCCTTTTTCTTTATTGTTGCCATCTTCCCGCTCCTTTCAGGGATTAAT
>CAIYCZ010000204.1 GCA_903924805.1 uncultured delta proteobacterium
ATAACTGCGGGCTTCCCTTTATATTCGGTGAAGGAACTATAGACCTCAACATATTTGATATCTTTGTTTTTTGTGACTATCCTGAACTCGTAATTGTGAGATGGCAATTCCCCTGATATCCTTTTATGCAGGCTTTCTCTCACTATAGGCCAGTCTTCGGGAAATATCACTTCGTCTACCCTTAATTTATCAATCACTTCCTCGACTTTGTATCCGAATATTTCGGCACACCTTGAATTGACATAGTTCAATAACCCATCCTGTTGCATAAGATAGACACCGGCAAGTGAGTGTTCAGACATATCCCTGAATTTGGTCTCAGATTCCTTTAGCGCCTCTTCTGTCTGCTTGCGCCTGGTGATGTCTTCAACGGCTGAAATAAAATACAGCGGTTTTCCAGTTGCACCGCGTAAAAGAGCAACGGTCAGATTGACCCAGACTAAAAGACCGTCCTTTCGTATATAGCGTTTTTCCATGGAGTAGGTATCAATCAGACCTTCCAAAAGCTGCCGGACATAGTTCAAATCCGTCTCCAGATCGTCGGGATATGTAATATCCTGAAAGGTCAAAGCAAGCATTTCCTCTCTGCCATACCCAACAATATCGCAGAACCGCTGATTGATACGTATGAAACGACCTTCGAGAGAAACATGTGCAATTCCAACGGCTGCCTGTTCAAAAGTGCTACGGAAAAGGATCTCGCTTTCCTGCAGCGCCTCCTCCGACAGCTTGCGTTCCGTGATGTCACTGCTATTGACTATCGTTCCAATAAACTCTCCTGCAGTACCAAAGTGGGAATGGCTGGATGAACGGAGCCAGATATAGTGTCCATCGGCATGTTGGACACGGTACTCCACTTCGCGGTCTGTTTTCGTGCGAACTCCTTCCATGAATTCAGCCGCCACCCGATCCCGGTCTTCGGGATGAACGCTGTCAAATGCACTCCTGCCGATGACGTCATACGGGACATTACCAAATATTTTCTTGTAGGAAGGACTGACGTATCTGATAGTTCCTTGAGCATCTATATCACTCACTATATCGCTCATATTCTCGGCGATACGCCGATATTTCTCCTGGCTTTCCCGCAGGGACTCTTCCGCTCGCTTGCGCCTGGTGATGTCTTCAACGACTGAAATAAAATACAGCGGTTTTCCAGTTGCACCGCGTAAAATAGTAACGGTCAGATTGACCCAGACTAAAAGACCGTCCTTTCGTATATAGCGTTTTTCCGTGGAGTAGGTGTCAATCAGACCTTCCGAAACCTGCCGCACATAATTCAAATCCGCCTCCAGATCGTCGGGATATGTAATATTTTGAAAGGACGAAGTAAGCATTTCCTCTCTGCCATACCCAACAATATCGCAGAACCTCTGATTGATACGGATGAACCTGCCTTCAAGAGAAACATGTGCAATTCCAACGGCAGCTTGTTCAAAAGTGCCACGGAACAGGACCTCGCTCTCACGTAGCGCCTCCTCTGCCTTCTTGCGCTTGGTGATATCCCGAACAATAGCCTGAAAGCAGTATTGACCCGCAACAAAAAAAGCGTTCAGACTGACCTGTGCATCAAACAGAGTCCCATCGTAACGATTGTGCTGCCATTCAAAGGACTGGGGATGACCTCCGAGCGCCGCGTTGATCTTCTCCAGCGCTTTCTCCATGGAGTTTCTACCATCAGGCTGAACTTCCGGGGAGAACCGGTAAGGAGGCTGCCCGATGATCTGTTCCCGGGTACAACCAAACATCTCTAAGGTCTTCGCATTACAGTCGATAAAAATATGCTTATCCATGCAGAAAATAGCATCGTTGGCCGTCTCGAACAGGGGCCTATACTTCTCCTCGTTCTCCTGCAGTGACTCCTCCACCCGCTTGCGCACGGATTCAGATTGCTCCAGCTCCTCAATCCTATGCCTTAGAGAAGCCAGTTCCTGGATCAGCACCTGTTTTGTCTTGGATTGATCTTTCATAGGATTGCCCCCTATGTTTAGATGATCTGTGAGGTTGGAAAGGTAACTTATTGTCGGGCTATGACTGGTTGATGGTTCTCAGTCAAAACCGTATAACTCTTCAATTTAAATCAAATACCATCTGAAAGGGTGGTTGTCCACAAAAATTTCGCTACGCTTGACTTCAGTCAATTCAGCATTGAAGAATGTTTCCTGTGACCTGCAGGTATAATAACCAAATATAAAGTTATCATGGGAATGATGTCAAATGGCGGGCTAACTTCTTCTGGCGGTTTTTTCTTTCTGAATTTCGATGACCTGATGGTAACCTGGCATCAGCAGCATGAAGATTTCTTCTGTTCACCGGTTTGCCCGCAAGAGTCTATGGGACCGCAGCAGACGGCGTCGCTTCGGCCCAGCATGGAGTTTATGACTGCGGCAGCACAGCCCACACCTGCCTGCACGGAAAACGCCCCTGTAGGGCAATTACGGCTGCAGGCCCCGCATTCCATGCATGCGTCTCTGTCCTGAATCAATGCGCGGCCTATGCCGTTTATGGCAATGACCGCCTGGGGGCAGACCTCGCTGCACACTCCGCAGCCGACACATTTTTCCTCATTGAGCTCGAGCGTTACCACATCTTTCAAATAGGTCATTCTTTCCATTTGCAAGCTCCTACGCGAGAAAGCGGGACACCAGCCATAGACCAACACCGGCAACGCCAGCGGCGATCTCCAGAGGTATGGCAAGTCGCATTTCCTTTTTTACTCCCGAGAGGGAGGTATACGTTGAGGCGCCGGTAAAATTCATGGCCATATATGCCGCTAAAGCCGGTATCAGCAATAGCCATGACAGAGCTTCGAGCCTTCCCGACCAGAACGTGAGGTCGGGGTTCCTCATGATCAGGAGGACGAATGCCGCAACTATACCGACTATACAACCCTTGAGCGAAAAAGCCCTGCCGGGAATAAGAGGGAGCAGCATCGGCGTCAGGACAGCACCGGAAATGATTGCCATCAATATGGCAACAACAGCAAAAAAACCATAATTCATCGCATTTGCCCAGTATCCTGCGGGCCCCCCCATGCCGCCGGAAAGGAAAAAGATGAGCATGAGAAGAATGGCTGCCTTGAATGCTGCCACAAGCTCTATGGGGATCAAGGCTACCCGCTCACGCAGAGTGAATGTTTTCATGCGCATCTTCGGTGTCGCTATGAGACCAGCTTCCAAATAGGCGGGCAGATCTGAGGCCCCGATGGGGCCGTACTTAACCTTGAAACCGGAAAATTTTTTCAC
>CAIYCZ010000205.1 GCA_903924805.1 uncultured delta proteobacterium
ATGAAAAAATTATTAAGCATAAAATGCAAGCTGAGCGTGTGTCAAAAACATCTTGACAATTTACAGTGTTAAATATAAGTTCATAAAAATTATTGAAGGACTCTCCCTTCGATTATATAACCTATTGTAAAGTTCCCTGCCCTATCCCGCCCAGGCTGGTGAGGCATGGGCCGGTCAATAAACACAGGTAACCATATTCAATCGTTTAATTAAAAGGAGACTTCACATTGGCTGAGAAGACATTCAAACAGGAAAAGGTTGGCTGCTATTTACTTGAGACCAAAAGGGCGCGACCTTTTGAGCCCGGCACCAAGCCGGAACTGATGCCGGAATGGGATAAGGATTTATGCGTCAGGTGTGCTCTCTGCTATTTGTATTGTCCTGATGCTGCTATCAGCCGCCAGGAGGATGGATATTTTGCCGCAGACCCTGATTTATGCAAGGGATGCGGGATCTGTCATCGTGAATGCTGGTTTGGCGCTATCAGTATGGTAAAGGAGGGCTAATGGATAAATTCAGTCTTTACACCGGACAGTTATTGACATTTCAAGAGCACTTTGCGCCAAAGGGACACCGCGCATGTCAGGGATGCGGTGTAGCACTTGCGGTACGTCACGTATATAAAGCACTTGAGGGAATGTGTGCATCGCTTGATAAAGCGCGCTGGCAGATCCCGTGGAAGCGCAGTATCCTTGAGGAAGAAAAGAAATCATCCGCTGCTGAGCCGGCACTCCTGAGCATTGCAAAGAAAAACGATGCAAAGGATATTCTTTACATCTGTTTTGACAATGAGTGTACTGAGAGGAAAATTGATAAAAATGCGCTGCTGAAACGCGAACCGGCAATTGCCGTGGCAAACGATTTCACCTATGCAGCAACAGCATGCCCGAGCCATCCATTTGATCTTATAGAAAAGGTAAGAAGAGCCTTTGATGCAAAGGGTAACAGCTATATACATATCCTGTGCCCCTGCCCGATTGGCTGGGAATATCCATTTGAGGATACGGTGCGCATTGGCAGAGTAGCGGTTGAAAGCAGGCTTTTCCCGCTGTATGAGATTGCCGGCGGGTTGTATCACATAACCGTTGATGAGCCGAACCCGCGACCGGTTGCAGACTACATAAAACGGCAGAAGCGTTTTTCTCTTTGGAAGCCCCAGCAGATAGCGGCATTGCAGGATGAAGTCAACGCTGCCTATGCTCATCTCAAAGAGAAGGCTGTCATAGCCAAGTAAATTTCAACTTTCTAACAAACTATTAATTTAAACAGTCTGGCATTAAATCTTGGATTTTTATCTTATTTAGAATTTAGATATTAGTGCTTAGAATTTCAGTTAAATGGGAGTAGCGGAATGGCAGATTTAAAGTGGTCGTCAGACGGAAAAGAAATGTTTGGTAAAATAATGGCAATAGTGCCTGAAGCAATGCGTGACGCGGTAAAGCCGATGCTGTTCGGCTTCCTCGAAAAAAGGGCCGCGGGAAAAACAATTACCGCTGAAATCGTTGCGGCAATGGTGCAGAATGATTTGCCCGAACCGCAGAGGACCGGCATTATGCAGGCACTGGGGATGAAAAAACCTGAGGAGCAGAGCGCTCCGGCCACTGAAACCCCACCCGCTCCGGCCTTCACTCCGCAGTGGCAGGGCAAAAGTGAGATGATGTTTAGCCAGATGCTCGAAGAAGTACCGGAAGCACTGCGCGGGGTATTCCGGGGAAAGCTTCTTGAAATTTTACGACAAAAGTCAAAGGGCGGATTGGTCACAGAAACCTACGTCACAGAAGTCGTACAGGAGATTGTTCCTGAACCCTTTAAAAGCAAGATTCTCAAGAAATTTTCTGAAATCGGAGAAGTTGATATCAGCGTTATTGACAGCATAATAGCCAAACACGGAACCACCCAGGACAAGTTGACCTTCATTCTTCATGAAGCCCAGGAAGCCATCGGGTATCTTCCGCCAGAAGCGCTCAGAGCCATCAGCAACAAAACCGGCATTTATTTAAGCACCGTATATAACGTGGCAACGTTTTATAAGGCGTTCAGGCTGGAACCAAAGGGACTGCATCATGTCAAGCTCTGCGGGGGGACCGCCTGTCACCTGAAAGACAGAGAGGGAATTGCACAGAATATCGAGCACCTGATCCAGAATACCCCCGGCAATAAGGTTACGCTTGAAAAGACGCTGTGTCTTGGCTGCTGTGACTGCGCACCAGCGGTGGTGATTGACGACGAAGTGTCGCAGGGTAAGGAAGCTAAGGACAGGATTAAAAAACTGCTTTCGTAAATCAAACTATGTAGAAAACAGAGTGTTTCACTGTGTCCTCTGTGGTTACTTACTATGAGTGGGGAAACTAAATGAAGATTAAAGATCCAAAAGTATTAGCAGATGCAAAAAAGAAGGCTCAAAGCCTGCTCTTTCCGGGCAAAGTGAGAATTTCCGTTGGCACTGCAAGCTGCGGGCTGGCCAAGGGTGCAAAAAAAACGCTAAACGCCCTGAAAGCAGGCATTGCATCGCATAAGATTGATGCGCGGGTCGTGGCTGTAGGATGTAACGGCCTCTGTCATAGGGAGCCGATAGTTGAAGTCCATATGCCGGGCAAGGCAAAGGTCGTCTACGGCCCGGTTACTGAAAACGATGTCCCTGCCCTGCTGCAGGCAATCTCCAAAAAGGACGTAGCGGAAAAACGCGCCATAGTTGCAATTGACGCTGAAGAGCATGTGCTGGAGGGCACCATCAGATACGCCGAATCAGGCACCCCCGAGAGCATGGGCGATATCCCTGCTCTTAAAGACTATGACTATCTGCGCCTCCAGCATAAGGTGATTCTGCGCAATGCCGGAACAATAGATCCGGAGAGCATTGAAGAATATATTGCGCGCGGCGGATATGAGGCGCTGGCAAAAGCAATCAAGATGAAGCCGGCAGATATTGTTCAGGAGATCATAAAATCAGGCCTGCGCGGAAGAGGCGGCGGCGGATTCCCGGTCGGCCTGAAGTGGAAAAGCTGCATGGAGGCCGCGGGTAATGGAAAATACCTTATCTGTAATGTGAGTGAAGGCGAGCCCGGTATCGGCATGCACCGGAGCTTTCTCGAATCAGACCCGCATGCAGTTATTGAGGGCCTGATCATCGGGGCATACGCCATCGGCGCCCAGGAAGCCTATGTCTATATCCGGGACAATTACCGGCTGGCCCTCAGCAGGCTTCGCAAGGCAGTTGCAGACGCAACCGAAGCAGGGCTGCTCGGCGAAAACATTTTTGGCAGCTCCTTTAACTTTAAAATAACCATAAAGGAAGGCGGAGGCCGCTTTGTCTGCGGAGAAGAAACCGCGCTCATTGCCTGTATTGAAGGCAGGATTGGCGAGCCGCGGCAGCGTCCGCCCTTTCCAACCATACAGGGCTTATTCGGCAAGCCGACCTGCATTAACAATGTTGAATCATGGGCAAATGTCCCGGTCATCATCCTGAAAGGCAGTGACTGGTTCAACTCCATTGGCAGCATAAACACCAGGGGTACCAAGGTTATTTCCCTTGCCGGGGATGTAGCCCACCCGGGTATGATTGAAGTGGATATGGGAACGTCCCTTAAGGATGTAATCTTCGGCATTGGCGGCGGAGTGGCGCATGGCAGGGCGTTAAAAGGTATTCAGACCGGAGGACCGTCCGGTGGAGTGCTTCCTGCAAGCATGGTCAGCCTCACCGTTGATTATGATGACCTGCGTTCAGCCGGCTCACTCCTCGGTTCAGGCGGCATGATCATCATGAGCGAAGACACCGATATGGTAAAAATTGCCCGCTACTTCACGGACTTCTTCGTTCAGGAATCATGCGGCAAGTGCGTGCCGTG
>CAIYCZ010000206.1 GCA_903924805.1 uncultured delta proteobacterium
TGAACACATACCGCTCCTCAAGTACAACTTTTTGATTACATCTTGGCGGGCCCGGGATCAAGTCCCAAAGTCTCCATAAATATATGTTTTAAAAGTGTCCCCTTTTGGTTACGATTTTCTGTTGAGTGATTTTTTCAGCAGTCAGCTATCAGGTTTCAGCGGGGGCACTGAAAGCAAACTTATGGCGAGCGGATCCTGTCCCTACAAGAGTATATCTTGAGTTTGTTGAAATAGCACTTTACAGCTTTATACTCGACAGCATCTGAATAGTTTCTTGTTCGTGCAGCTTGTTATAGGCACAGCTTGGTGACGCTCCGCACTTACGGCAGGTAAAGTCGTAGGCAGAATTCAAGGTATGGCATTGGGGGCATGAGTAATGTTTGATCTGCTCCTTGTACCACTGTTCATACCCGACCTTCTTGATGCGTTCTTGAGCTTGCCATAACTCGAAACGATGAGGGTACTCGGCTTGAAATGCCTTCAAATCTTCGCAGGGGTAATCTTCACACTCGCCGCAGAAGTCTATGCCTTTTTTAGTGGCACACTGGTACATTTTGCATGTCTTACAGTAAGAGTTACGACGTTCCGCCCGGCAGCCGTCACATTTAGCTTCCTCGACTGTGACCTTGCGGTTTTCCGCAATCATTTTCAGCTTCTCGGGGTCTTCGTGGGTAGCTATGAATATCGCGCAGCTAGGGCAAAACAATCCACAAACAGCAGCGAGACGTTTATCCGGTTTGGCAAGATTCTTCTTAGGCATTGGATACTTTCCTCTCTCTGACGGCGTGTCTCAGCCTATTGGATAGGCTTTCACTCCCATTTTAGTGCCTAAGTTGTCGTAAATCAATCAAATCTTCGTTGGTGTGATTGTATGTTTGCCCCAAAACACTAGCCTGTCAATTTTTGCTTTCAGTCGATTAAGGTGCAATTAGTTTCTTAGTTATCGAAGTTCAGCCGCAAAAAGAAAACATGCTCTCCATGAAATCGTTAGCGGAAGGGTCTAGCCAGAAGAGAAATAATCTACCTTAAGGATTATTGCGGATTTTAGTCATTCAGAGGCGCTCCGAAAACACTAGATTTTTAGACATCTCATTTCAATTCCTATTCTAAGCGTTCAGCATGTCTATCCCTGCTGCAGGCATTGAATTTGCAGGCACGGTCAGCCTGAGCGTGTCGCGGAGAGGCGCGTAGCGTCACCGATGTCCAGAGGATTCTAGCCAGTTTGGGCTGCGGCGTGCACCGGCCTTTTCAATTTTAGCATAAGGACTAGCCCTAATCCGATGAGAACTGCCACGCCGCCGGCTAAGAAGGCGATCTTATAGCTGTCTGTGTGGTCGTATATCCATGCCCCTATGAAAGGCCCGAATGCCGGTCCCCAGACACCGAATATCCCGTTCACACCCATGATAGCCCCCATCGACTTTGTGCCGAATAACTCAGCTATTATCCGTGGTGTCTGAGGGAGGGAGAACCCGTAGGCAAAGCCGAAAGGTACGGCGAACAAGAAGAGCATCCAGGGCTGGTTCACAAAAATGAACCAGAACAGTGCGGCTGCTCCCAGCAGCAAGCAAAAGATCATGGAGAGCCTTGTGCCTATCCTGTCGGAGATAAAGCCCCCTCCCAGCCGGCCTGCGGCGTTGAAACCATTGGCAAATCCCAAGGCGAGTGAAGCCGTTGCGGCCGATATGCCGAGGTCGGTGGCATTGGGGACCAGGTTTATCTGAGCCATCAATATCCCGGCCAGGATAAGCGACGTAGCGATACTGAATATCCACAGTGATTTTGTCTTTAAAGCCTCGGCCACCGTATAATTCCTGCCCACTCCCTGAGGGCTTGCTTTAGCTTTTGCAGAGGGGTTGCTTGCTGTGGGATTCGGTGTTATCGGCGCTACTTCACCCAGCGGGAGCAGCCCCTTGTCACTGGGATCCCGTTTTATAAATAATGCAAAGGGGATAATAATGCACAATACAATTATGGCCATGATAAACCAGGCCGTGCGCCAGCCATAATGGTCTATCCATGATTGTATCAGGGGGGAAAAAATCAGTCCCCCGATTCCGCCTCCGGCATAGAAGATGCCCAGAGCCAGCCCCTGCTTTGATTTGAACCATCTCGGTATGCTGGAGACGATAGGTATGTAGACGCAGGCAAATCCCGCTCCCCCGAGGACGCTGTAACAGAGGTAGAACTGCCACAGGGCATGGACACGCGAGGTCAGTATAAGCCCAAGTCCCATCAACAGGCCACCTGCCATAATTACCCACTTTGGCTTTATGTAGCGGTCGCTGATATAGCCGGCTAGAATACTAAAGGCGGTCGTGGTAAGCATAAAGAAACTGAACGCCAGTGTAGTGGGAGACCTGCCCCAATGGAACTCCATAGCCATGGGTTTGATGTAAACGCCGAAGGTGGTAACCACGCTGGCTTCTACAACGTAGATGAGCGCCGCAGCCGCCACTAACCACCAGCCGTAGAAAATCGCTTTTTTTGTGTTAATCTTCACTTTTCTCCTCTTTACGCTCTGGGTTTGTCAGCCCGGGCTTATGCGCTGCTGCTGTGAAGCACACCCTGGCGCGCTTGCGGGCACAATCAGACCGCTTTTTAGGATAATATCCCGGGCCGTGTTCGGCTATGGTGTAGTTACTTTTTCTTGAGTAGGGACGCCACTGTGGGAGGTAGTAGTGCTGACACCCGCAATAATACAAGTAGAATGGAAATAGATATTGAGAAAACGGCGCAAAGGTTTATTGTGGCAATCTTGCGGCTGTTTTATGCAGGGCCAGGATGTAGTTCATCCCGCCCATCTGGCATACTATTCCTTTAACCTCCATCATCGCCAGGGTGCTGGATACGGTGGCGATGGGCAGGGGACGAGCTGCGGCAGACCTCGTCGATGTGGGTTGGCTCATGGGAGAGGTATTTCATGGTGGGCGATGGAGGTCTCGAACCTCCGACCTTCTGTGTGTAAAACAGACGCTCTAACCGCTGAGCTAATCGCCCACTGGCGCGCTTGGCGGGACTCGAACCCGCGACCTTAGCCTCCGCAGGGCTACGCTCTATCCAATTGAGCTACAAGCGCA
>CAIYCZ010000207.1 GCA_903924805.1 uncultured delta proteobacterium
GTGAATTTTAGAGCATGAGGAATTTATATGCAGTATCGCAGGCTCGGAAGGACTAATCTTCACGTATCAGCTATTGCCTATGGCGGGCTGCCAACGGTGTTTCAGCCGCCGGACGTGGTTATTGAAGCAATCAATCATGCTCTGGATCAGGGGGTAAACTATTTTGACCTGGATGAGGGCGGAAACCAGTTTGTACCGGAGAAAGTCTATCTTGACGGTGCGTCCAAGATTGGCCAGGTGCTGAAGCAGCGGAGAAACGACTGCTATCTTGGCGTAAAAAGTATGCGCCAGACCTATGAGGAGCTGCAACATGACGTTGACCTGGCGCTTGAGCGCCTCGTGAAGGGGACCGCGCGGGAAGTAATAGATATTTTTCAGCTTGCTTTTCTTGACAGCCCGGAAAAGGTGAAACTGGTTCTTTCAAAGCAGGGAGGACTCAGGGCGCTTGAGGAAGCACGGGAAGAGGGAAAGATTGATTTTATCCTGGCTACCGCCCACAACCCGAAGACTCTCCTGCAGGCCATGGAGACCGGCCGCTTTGATGTCATCGAGTTTCCCTTTAACATCATAGAAAATGAATATTTAAATCAGGTGATGCCCCTTGCGGAGAAGATGGACCTTGGAACGGTCGTTATGAAGCCCATCGGCGGCGGCCAGCTTGCAGGCCTCTATGACCTGTCGCTGCGCTGGATTCTGCAGCACGAGGTCGACTGCGTGATTCCCGGCATGCGCAATATCGAGGAAGTGAAAAAGAACGTGGTGTTTGGCAGCAGGGCAGAGCCGCTATCGGCACAGGAGCTTGCAACGCTTGAGAAACTGGGGAAAGAAGTCGGCGCAGAGTACTGCCACCGCTGCGGCTACTGCATGCCCTGCCCGCAGGGGATCATTATAGTTGGCGTGATGGACCTGATGCGCGGGCAGATGCTCACCTTGGACATGAAGAAGCGTTCCTACAACGAAGTGCTCAAAAAACGCCTGAACAGCGACCCGGCAAATTGTGAGCAGTGCGGCCAGTGCGTGGAGAAGTGCCCCTTCAAACTGCCGATACCGGCCCTGATGCAGCGGGCGGTTTCCCTGCTTGGTGACGGTTAGCGGGGTTTCGTCGCCTCAACCAGGCAGTCCAT
The DNA here is from genome assembly GCA_903924805.1 of uncultured delta proteobacterium. GTDB lineage: Bacteria > Desulfobacterota > WTBG01 > CAIYCZ01 > CAIYCZ01 > CAIYCZ01. The sequence continues at coordinate 1,125 of CAIYCZ010000207.1, forward strand.
ACGCTCGCCGCTGCGGAGCAGTTTCACCCCGGTGAAGCCTGCCTGTTCAAGTAAACCTTTCACCTCGTTAAATGTATAGGTGTCTCCACCCGTGGTGTGCACCAGCATGTTAATGGCAAAGAGCGCCCCTGCCGGTGGAGCGGTGCGTGACTCATCCATGATGTGGTCGCGGATGAGCACTGCCCCGCCAGGCGGGAGGGCCCGGTAAATTTTCCGAAAGAGCTCAAGATTTTCCTGCGGGCTGTTCTGGTGAATAATTGCTGAAAGAAGCGCAAGGTCGCACCCCTTCGGAAGTTCATCCTTGGAGAAATCTCCTGCCACGAGCTGAACCCTGCCGGTAAGCCTTTCTGCCGCAAGCCGCTCTTCTGCCAGAGGAATGACACCGGGCAGATCAAAAATCACTGCCTTCATTTGGGGATTTTTTTCAAGGAACGCTATGGTATAGGTTCCTGAGCCTCCGCCGATATCAATGAGCCGCGTAAACCTGCTCAGGTAGCAGGCTGCAGCTATTTCCCGCGAGAGGCTTTTGCCGATCACGTGCATGGCGCCGATGAATGCTTTTGTGACTTCTTCATCTTTTGCCTCGACGGCCGGCTTCAAGCGGGGGTTCTTTCCCTGCTTAACCGTCTCGGAAAGCATTGCCCAGTTGTCCCACATGTTGTTCATGTGCAGGAGCATGGGAAGGACTGTCTCAGGATGGCGGGAAGAGAACAGAGCGCCTTTTTCAGTTAACCGGTAACGGCCGTTTTGTTTTTCAAGAAGCTCAAACACTACCAGGCAGTCAAGTATCCGCGCAACAGCCCGCGCGTCAGCTTTCAGCTTCTGCGCAAGTTCCTCCGCGGTAAGCGGCTTTTCATCAAGCTGTGTGAACATGTCAAGCTCAGCAGCAGCGAGAACTATCCGGGCCTTCATCCATCCCGCGTATTCAGTGAAAATATCTGGCGCCTGGGACATAGGGTCTCCTTTTTTAGTATTATTTTTATTTCTTGACATTTGTTCATTATTGCCATATGTTCACAAAAAATGAACATAGCTATTTAATGAACAATGGAATTCATATGACTGGACAACATAATAACAAAAAAACACATATTGAGCATGAAATTTTTCAGCATGCCATAGAAGCTTTTAAAAAAAATGCTCATCTGGAAATTGAGATTAAGGAAAGACAACCGGCAGCTGAGGATCAGCGCATAGACTATCTGCTGCATACGGTAATACAGGGAAGAAAAGTGGTCTTTGCGGCTGAAGTCAAAGGCACGCTTACTAAGGCCAATATTTCCATGTATGTGCTTCTTAAAAACAAATATCCAAAGAATTTACTGCTGGTCACCAGGCATGTAAACGCCCGGCTGGCGGAACAGCTGAAACAGAATGGAATAGAGTTCATAGATGCTGCCGGCAATGCATTTATCGATCAGCCTCCGCTGTATATATTTATAAACGGGAACAAGCCGTCTGAGACTATGAGAAAAATTCCTCAGGGACGGGCGTTCAAGCCGACCGGGCTGCGGGTGATTTTTTCCTTTTTGTGCAATCGCGGTCTGGAAAACAAACCGTACCGCGGTATAGCTGCGGCGGCCGCTGTGGCTCTTGGAACCGTCGGATGGCTTATGCATGAATTGAAGGAATCAGGGTACCTTCTGGATATGGGCGACCGTGGTAAAAAAATAGTCCAGAGGGAAAAATTGTTCCAGCGCTGGGTGGTTGAGTACCCTGAAAAATTAAAACGAAGGCAGTTCATAGGCCGTTATCAGGGAGAGAAGAACTGGTGGCAGCAGAAGAAGTTAGACTATGTACATGCCTTA
>CAIYCZ010000208.1 GCA_903924805.1 uncultured delta proteobacterium
AGCCCTGCGGCCGCTGATACAGGTAGTTGACGACCCACCCAGCTTCCAAAATTTTCTCAGCAAGTTCAAACTATTCCGTTGCTTCTATCCATGCCTTGAGGCTGTCGAAGAAATAGCTTTCAGGGCCGTCCGGGATGCAGCAGAAGACGGGGTCAGATACCTGGAACTGCGCTACAGCCCAACCCACTTTGCCTGCAGTGAACGCTTCAGCGAATGTGATGTTGTGCACGTTGTGAGTGGCGCTATAGCCCGTGCCGGTAAAAGTTTTGATATTATCGTAACCCCCATCCTTACCATCAGCAGGGACTATGGTGTTGCGACCGCGGAGCAGACCGTTGCCATGATTGCGAGCCTGCCGCCCGGATCGTTTTATGGCCTTGATCTGGCTGGTGATGAGGTGAACAATAATGCGCACCCCTATGCAAGACTTTTTGCCCTGGCCAAGCAGGCAGGGCTGGGGCTGACCATCCATGCCGGGGAAGCAGGCGGTGCGGCAAACGTGCGGCAGGCAGTTGAGGAGTTTCACGCTGACCGCATTGGCCACGGCATCAGGGCGGTGGACGATGCAGCCGTTGTAGAGCTGTTGCGAAAAAAAAATATTTTACTTGAGGTGAGCCTTACCAGTAACTGTCATACCGGGGTGGTAGCCTCCATGAGGGAGCATCCCCTAAAACAGCTCATGCAGCAGAAGGTACCGCTCAACATCAATACCGATGACCCCGCCATATCCGGCATCACGCTGACTGATGAATATGTAACTGCCATCCAGAAGCTTGGCGTGACCCGGGAGGACTTAAAGGCGCTCAATAGAACTGCGCTTGATCACGCCTTTTATCCCGATAAGAAAGAGCTTAAGAGGAAACTCGCCCACCTGTGGGACTAACTCGTTTCCGGCAAGGTCCCCGTCTTCCGGTAAACTCAGGCTTACTGTAAAAAAAGATTCTTGGTTGAGAAATCCGGATCGCTGGTGACATTTATTCCCAGCCTGCGCAGGCCTCCCTCATCACCAGGGGTCGGGATGTGAGTTATATGCATCTCGCAGTCCCTGAGCTCTTTCAGCTGCTCAATTGCCAGTTGTGCTGCGGGGTTTGACATGGCGCTGATGCTGAGCGCTATGAGTGTTTCTTCCAGGTCAAGGCTTGCGGTTTTTGCGGCCAGAATGTTTGTTTTAAACTGTGCGATTGTTTCGGTGATGTTCTGGGGCAGCAGGTGAATTTTTACCGGTATTTCTGCAAGCTTTTTTATGGCATTGATAACGCTGCTGGATGCCGCGTGCAGCAGCGAGGAGTTATTGCCGGTAACAATGGTGCCATCCGGCAGTTCAATGGCAGCGCCGCAGAAGATGCCCTCGTTGCCTTTCTGCTGCTGCTGGGCTTCAGCGGCTGCGCTGCGGGCCATGGCAACAACTTTTCTATCGTCGATCTTGATATCCAGCTCGTTCATGAGCAGCTCAACCCGCTGCACCGCCTCCTTCTCCACAAAGCCCATCGCGTATTCGCAGCTATACCTGAAATACCGCCGGACGAACTCCTGCTTTGCCGCCTCCTGAACAATGGCATCATCAGTAATGGCGAAGCCCACCCTGTTAACACCCATATCCGTGGGGGACTTATATACTGACCCTGCTCCCGATATTTTTTCCAGTATCCTTTTAAGC
>CAIYCZ010000209.1 GCA_903924805.1 uncultured delta proteobacterium
CCTGCAGCGCAAAAGGCAAAACCTGATAGCACCCAGCCTGTGCAGGTCAAGGTAGACAGGATTGAAGTGCTCGATTTGAAAAACGCCTGCCGTGTTAAAATCACCACAACCAAGCCTCCTACCTATGCAGTATTCAAGCTCAACAAGCCGGAACGGATTATTGTCGATCTGCCTGAGGTCCTGCTTGATAAAAACACGGTGATCCCGGCGAAAGTGCAGAATAACGTAATAAAAGAAATCAAGACCACGCCAATGGAAAAGAATGGTAAGCCATCTGCACACATTGAAATTATTCTCATGCATGATGCTGCCTACGATACCACTCAAAAAGAAGCAAACCTCTTCATTGATATTATAAAACCGCAATCGGATCTCAACAAAAATGCTACTCAGGTTCCAAAACAAAAGGATGCACGTCAGACCGGATCTCAGGTAAAAGTTTCTTCAGGAGAAAAACCTTCAGCCCATAAAAATAGTATTGCGGACGTTAAAATCAACGAAATCGGCACCGGCTGCCAGATTACCATTGTTGCAGACTCGCAAATCAGTGACTACAAACCCTTTACTTTGAATAAACCGCCCCGCCTGGCTATAGACTTCCCTATGGCAACCAGTGCCCTTGCCCGCACCACATTCAGCTCAAAAAGTCCTCTCATCAGCAAAATGAGAGTAGGCACGACCGGGGACAAGGTTCGTTTAGTTGTTGACTTCCCGGGCTCACGTGTACCTCTCTATGAGATTGACCAGCAAGGCAAAGAGCTCTCGATAAACATAGGGGCCCAGGCAAAAGCATGTGCTCAAACGGAAAAACCGGTTGAACAGCCGTCCGTGCAAAAAGAATCCAATGAAAACCGTGAAGCAGTCCCTGAGAAAAAAACTGCATCTGCCAAAGAAGCAGCCAAAGGTGGTGAGACACCACAGTATACAGGCCAGAAGATTTCTCTGGATTTCAAGGATGCAGATATAAAAAACCTTCTGCGCCTTATAAGTGAGGTAAGCGGTTACAATATTATCACCAGCGATAAAGTGGCTGGCAAGGTAACCCTTAAGCTTGAGAATCTCCCGTGGGACCAGGCGCTTGATATTATTCTTGATACCGGTAACCTGGGAAAAATTGTTTCCGGCACTATCATCCGGATTGATACAAAAGATCAGATTCTCAAGGCCAAGAGTGACAGAATTGAAGAAACAGCCCTGGAAGATATTAAAATGGAGACTGTTCCGGTGAGCTACGTCAAGGCACGGGATATAGAGAAATACATCAAAGACTTGAAACTTTTAACTGATAAACGGGGCAGTATTAATGCTTTTGAACATACCAATACCATAACCATTACTGATGTTCCCGATAAGGTTAAGAAGATAAAACAGCTCATAAAAGAGCAGGATATTCCCACACGTCAGGTGCTGATAGAGGCCCGCATTGTGCAGTCAAACCCGAGCTATGCCAAAGAACTTGGCGTTATTTGGGGTAATTTATACAACACTAAGAAAGACGGGGGACTGGCAAAAGGCGGCGCTGACATAGGTGTTTCAGGTGCAGCCGGCGGAGGCTCTGTGGTAAACCTCCCTGTTCCTGCTGCTGGCGGTATTAATTTTGGCTACATTACCAATTCCCTGCAACTGGATATACAACTAACCGCGATGGAAAAAGACGAAAAAATAAAAATCGTTTCCAGCCCGAAAATTTTAGGATTGGACAATAAGGAAGCCCGCATTAAACAAGGTGTTGCCCTGCCCTACCTCAAACTTAGCGAGCAGGGTGTTACATCAACAGAATTCAAAGATGCCGTGCTTGAGTTAAAGGTAACGCCAAAGATTTCACCTGCAAATACTGTAAACCTGCATGTATTTGTGACCAAAAACCAGAAATCCGCTCAGACCGGCGCCGGTGGTGAGCCCGGTATTGATATACGTGAAGTTGAGACAGACCTCCTCGTTGAAAACGGAAAAACGGTTGTTATAGGAGGCATCTATGAGACGACCAAGAACAAAACCATAAATAAGGTGCCCTTCTTTGGCAACCTGCCTTTCTTTGGCTATTTTTTCCGGAGCACCAGGGTTGAGGACCAACTGACCGAAATTTTAGTTTTTCTAACGGTAACTGTTGTAAGTCAAACGCCGCCCGCTCCTGCGGCAGACAGATAATTAACCTGAGTAAAATAAAACTTCTTGAGTTAAACAATACAAGGGAGGTTACATACCATGGATAAAAAACAGATTATATGTACAGCAGTTTCTCTCAGTTTTCTTCTATGCCTCGGGTGCATTACCGGGGGCAAAACAACACAGAACATCGCCCCGTCCCCTACCCCTAATGTGCAATTTGTTCCTGAATACAATCCGGTAAAAATTACCGGCATTAAGCGAGTCGCCATCTTCCCGTTTGCCGACTATTCTCACCAGCAGGACAAGATGGGGATCGATGCTTGGGGAGGCAATATAAAAATAGTAGAGGAGGTAACAGACCACTTTGTAGCACACGGGATTTCCGTTATCGTACAGGAAGACGTCAACACCCTGCTTGCGGACTATAATGTCATCCGGCCGGTCAACAAGGAAAAATATCTGCTCTACGGAACGGTTGAAGAGGAGGAAAATAACGATAAACAGGTTGGCACTCCTGAATATGAAGTTACCAATTACGAACACAGCCCTGTCATGGTTAAAGAACTGATGCAGATTATCAAGCGTCAGACAAAAAAGCAGCGGGCTGAATCAACATCACCGGTTCTGCAGGGAGTAACCGTCGGTCTGTCTAAAGATGTGGTAACGGAGCTTGGCCAGATTCTGGGTGTTGATATGATTATACGAGGCAGGATTATTGAATACGGGTACAAGGATATCGGCACCCTTAACCCGCTGTACCGTGGATTTATTCCGGTTGTCATAGATACCGTGAAGGACACACTGTATGGGGCAACGAATGCCTACGGGTATGATAACGACCTGGAAGATATTGAAAATATATTGATTGGGGCGGGTATGGGGTATGGCATTGGAAAACAATTCATCACTTCTTCAACGTCCCATGGCAGCGCTCTTAGCTCTGGCCTTATTACCAGAAAGGTGGGTACATCACATACCAGCAACGATGATTCCGGAATGGAGGGCGCCGGTATCGGAGCAGTCTCCGGATGGATGGCAAGCCAGCATCCCAAGAAGGCAAAACGGTCTGCAGTGGTCCAGGTAAGACTGTACGCTCAGGACGCCAGAACCGGCGAGGTTCTGTGGTCAAACCGGGCAGAGATAGAATATACGCCAAACAGCAATTATGCCTATGCCGATACCCATTCCAAAGCAATGTTTGACAAGGCAGTAAAACAAAGCGTTGCGGTCTTGATGAATAACTTTTTCAATGAGGCTGATAGAATGCTTGGCAACGCACAAAAACAGGGGGTTAAGGAAGAAAATATCTCCACAGGGAATTGATGGATATGTCTGCATATCCAGGAGGAAGCATTATGTTCACGTATTATAGGAAAATATTTCTTCTTATCTCTCTCAGCATACTTTTTTATACTGGTGGCGGGCTCTGCCAACTGAGCACCGATGCGCCCTGGCCCATGTTTCACCATGACCTCCG
>CAIYCZ010000210.1 GCA_903924805.1 uncultured delta proteobacterium
CATATTGAATCACAATATCCTCTTTAAAAGCCGTATCATAAAATTTTCCGGTGGTGCCCTTTGCCGTCAGCACAAAATCGTTTTCCTGATTATAGGTTCCCTGTGCGGGCTGATTAAAAAGGTCTGAACTCAAGGAAAAGGTGCCATCACTTGAGAAGGTAAGGTCAACGATTTCGAGAAGAAAGAAAACGTTTCCAAATAGAAATACAAAGTATTCTCCATCAAATACCTGAGTACGCGTCTGTTTTTTTAAGCGGGTATTTGAGCTATGGGCACATAACGGGAATAGTACGGTTATAAAAAGGCATAATAAAAAAACAGACCGACATGAGCGCTTTTGTATAGACGTTATGTGAACCATTCTTTTCACCAGGAAAATGATTATGTTGTTCCCGTAGCGGTTGAGAGAAGAGCAGGTATATGGTTTTTTTATAATGCATTATTTTTCAACTGGAACCGTTGCCCCATCTGCGGACCAACGCCCCGGATTGCCCTTGTTGTCCATATAAAGACCGTATCCCTCAAGGACTACGGTTCCTTCTCCTTCAATCCGCACCCCCATATTCGCTCCAGCAAAACTGATTTCAATATCCTTGCCGTCAATCTGAACCTTGCCACTTATGTTTGGGTAGACAACGCCGGCATTTTTTCTTATATAGTATTCAACTCCGTCTGAGTTAGCAGCGTTCTCAGGAAGAATCACGGTACAGTTCTTATTCACAACAAGAGACCCATCCCCGCTTATTGTAAGAGAGCCATTTCCGGTAAACTTGACAAGCCCGTGGCCTTTGGCAACAAGAAAGCCGGTATCTTCGGCGTAACCAACCCGCGTCATTAAAACGCTACTGATAAAGATCAGCAGCAGGCTCGCTGCTATTGACAGGGCATTAATTTTTCTCATGTAACACTCTCCTTTTAAAAGTTGCATACGAGCAGGTGGGCCCTTTTTAGCCCTTTCCCCTCTTATATTAAACCCGCATAATTAGAAAAAGTTTTTAATATTAAACATCTATTAATTATAATATAACAAAAAGAGCATATTGTAAATACTGATAATCACAAGAGCAAAGGTACCTGAGGGGCGGTTTTTTACTGTTTGAGCGCCTGGTCTCATGCCTCGCTTTATTTTTTTTCGTCCCTGTGCTATCACATAGTACACAGTAAAGTAATTGTATAATAGATGGGTTTGTTGATTTGCCAACACACCAGGGTCGATGAATTCTAAAAAATCGGTTTTTATGTTATATCAAATAGAGGAACATGCCTATGATGAAAAAACAGATTAATACATCCATGGTTGAATTGATTCAGGGTGATATTACGGCGCAAAAAGTTGATGCCATAGTGAATGCAGCTAATTCGAGACTTGCCGGCGGGGGCGGTGTCGATGGAGCAATCCACCGGAGCGGAGGGCCTGCGATCATGGAGGAGTGTCGAAGGCTTGGAGGGTGCCCTACCGGAAGAGCTGTTATTACGACCGGCGGCACATTGCCGGCTCCCTATGTTATCCATGCAGTCGGGCCTGTCTACCGTAACGGAGACTCTGGAGAGCCTGAACTTCTCAAAAAGGCATATCAGTGCTGCCTTGCCATTGCTGAAGAGCGGGGCATAAAATCAATGGCCGTTCCTTCCATCAGCACGGGAGCATATGGCTATCCCATCCGGGATGCTGCACAGATTGCGCTCACAACCGTTATAGACCACCTTAAGAAGGAATCCACGATTGAGCGGGTGGTGTTTGTTCTGTTCAGCCAGCACGATTTTGAGGTGTACCGGTCGCTGCTTGAAGAGATACCATACCATAGCTCATAGCTGACAGCTTTTATCCTTATTAAAAAACAGGAGGCATACCATGTGGGACTATACGGAAAAAGTCAAAGACCATTTTTATAATCCACGCAATGTGGGAAACATAGCGAATCCGGATGGTGTAGGTGAAGAAGGCTCCCTTGCCTGCGGGGATTCCCTGCGGCTGATGTTCAAGCTGGATGAGAAAGGCCGCATAAAAGAGGCAAAGTTTCAGACCTTTGGCTGTGGCAGTGCCATAGCCTCGGCCTCGGCCCTTACGGAAATGATTATCGGGAAGACGCTGGAGGAAGCCGAAAAAATTACCAATCAGGATATTGCGGAATATCTGGGGGGTCTTCCGCCGGAGAAAATGCACTGCTCGGTGATGGGCCGGGAGGCCCTTGAAGCTGCCATTGCCAATTATCGCAAAGAGGATGTGGAGGCATTGCGGGCACGCAAAGGCCAGGTTGTGTGCGAGTGCTTTGGCGTCACCGATAATGAAATCGTTCGGGTAATTAAAGAAAACCAGCTGCGCAGCGTTGAAGAAGTGACCAATTTTACCAAAGCGGGCGGCGGCTGCAGGCGCTGCCATCCCCGGATTGAGGAATTAATTGCCGGTGTCATAGGGGTTGAGCAGAAACAGGAAGCAGCGCACCCGTCCCTGAAAAAAATGAGCAATATTCAGAAAATGAAACTCATAGAAGAAGCTCTTGAGCGGGAAATAAAACCGACGCTGCGGGCTGACGGAGGGGACCTTGAGCTCATAGACATTGAGGGAGACCGGGTTGTCGTAGCACTCAGGGGGATGTGCTCATCATGCCCCAGTTCAGAGCTTACCCTGAAAAAGTATGTTGAGTCAAAGCTGAGAGAGTTTGTGAGCGAAGACATCATTGTTGAGGAGGCAAAGCCATGAGTAAGCCGACGGTGTACGCAGATAACAATGCCACGACCATGGTTGCCCCGGAGGTGGTGGAGGCAATGCTGCCGTTTTTTACCGGGCAGTACGGAAACCCTTCCAGCATGCACTATATGGCGATCCCGGCGGAACAGGCAATAACCAGGGCGCGGGAACAGGTTGCGCAGCTCATCAATGCCGACCCGTCTGAAATAGTGTTTACCTCCTGCGGCACGGAAAGTGATAATGCTGCCATTCGCGGCGTGCTTGCTGCAGTGCCCGGCAAAAAGCATATTATAACCACCCGCGTGGAACATCCGGCAGTGAGAAACCTCTGCCAGTATCTGGGTAAAAACGGCTACCGGCTCACCGAGCTCCCGGTGGACAAGCTTGGTCAGCTGGACCTTGATGAGCTGCGCGAGACACTTGATGATGATACCGCGCTGGTCAGCATCATGTGGGCGAATAATGAAACCGGGGTTGTTTTTCCGATTACAGAAATAGCAGAGATGGTGAAAAGCAGAGGGGCTGTTTTTCACTGCGATGCCGTACAGGCAGCAGGGAAGCTTCCCCTTGATATGCAGAAGGTGCCTGCTGACCTTCTTTCTGTTTCCGGGCACAAGCTCCATGCACCCAAAGGAATCGGGGTGCTGTATGTACGAAAGGGCACCTATTTTGTCCCGCTGCTGATGGGAGGCCACCAGGAGAAGGGGCGCAGGGGAGGAACGGAGAATGTTCCCTACATTGCCGGGCTGGGTAAAGCGTGTGAGCTTGCCGGGGTGCATATGCGGGATGAGCAGACGCGGGTAAAGGACCTGCGCGACCGTCTGGAAAAAGAACTGCTTGAAAAGGCACCTGATGCTTCAGTGAATGGCGACCGTGTGAGCCGCCTCCCCAATACCACCAGCATCAGTTTTAAATATATTGAGGGAGAGGCCATCCTTTTAATGCTCAGTGCCGAGGGTATTGCCGCATCATCCGGCTCCGCGTGTACCTCAGGCTCTCTTGAGCCGTCCCACGTGCTGCGGGCAATGGGGGTGCCGTTCACCCGGGTGCACGGCTCCATCCGCTTCAGTTTAAGCCGCTACACCACGCAGGAAGAGGTAAGCTATATTGTGGAAAAGATGGTTCCCGTTGCGCGCCGCCTGAGGGAAATATCGCCCTTTGGAAGGGATGAGCAGCATGCCCAAAAATAGACTCTCAAAAATCGTTGAGCAGATTTTAAACACCTATACGGATGACCGGGGGATAAACCACATTGAGGGCGCAAACCTCCCCTCCCGTGAGGCAGTTGAGGAAATCGTTGTTGATCTTTTAAGTGTTGTGTTTCCCGGATACTATGAAAAGCAGGAGATCAGCAGGGAGGAGGTCAACCTGTATATCTGGGAACGAATTGCTGCGATCTACCACAACCTGTCCCGTGAGGTCGCAAAAAGCCTGCGGGCGGTTCCCGGGACAGACAAAAAAACCGATGAAGACCTGACCGCCATATCGGTGGAAAAGACGCTTTCCTTTCTGCTGCGAATCCCGGATGTGAGGAAGAAACTGACCGGAGATGTGGGCGCGGCTTTTGATGGAGATCCTGCGGCAAAAAGTTTTGATGAAATAATTCTCTGCTATCCCGGGCTTTCAGCTATTGCCGTCTATCGCCTGGCACACGAGCTGTATGTGCTTGAGGCCCCCCTGATTCCGCGCATTATGACTGAATTTGCCCACGGCAAAACCGGCATAGATATTCATCCGGGAGCAGACATCGGGGATAATTTTTTTATTGACCACGGCACCGGGGTCGTTATCGGAGAAACCACCGTTATCGGCAGGAATGTGCGCATCTATCAGGGCGTAACCCTTGGAGCGCTCTCCTTTAAAAAGGACCGAGAAGGGCGGGTGGTAAAAGGCGGCAAGCGCCATCCGACGATAGAGGATAATGTTGTTATATATGCCGGAGCAACCATCCTGGGCGGCGATACCGTAGTGGGGAAAAATTCGATTGTCGGCGGCAACGTGTGGCTGCTGGAATCAGTCCCGCCCAACACCACCGTCACCCATCAGCCGCCCAAGCTTATTTATAAAGAGCTGTCCGGGAAACCCTCGGAAGAAGTGTATATGTATTATATATAAAAGAAAACATCTCTTTCCTTCTTGACACAAGTCCTGATACATCACTACAAAGAACGATTCCCGGAAGATTTTATGTTTCAGTTGTCTGACAGGGAATTTGCTGACTTGAAATCACAGATTGTGATTTCAAGCCGGGGTGGTTTGCGCCGGGCAAACCCCTATGCATTTACCGGGCAGGGTGTTGCAATGCTTTCAAGTGTTTTGCGAAGTAAGAGAGCTGTACAGGTTGACATTCAAATCATGCGGGCATTCGTCAGACTGCGGCAGATGCTTTTCTCGCAAGCTGATCTTGCCCGCAAACAAAAGCATGAAAGCAAGAACCGAGGAGCACATGGCTCAAAAAAAGAAAATTGAATTATTGTCCAAGGGTTATGCTGACTTCCTGCAGACAGTAAAGCAGCGCATTCACAAAAGCAGGGTCATAGCGTACCGTACAGTAAACAAAGAGCTGATTGCGCTTTATCTTGACATCGGCAAAGAAATAGCAAAACGACAGGAACGGGACGGCTGGGGCAAATCTGTTGTTGAACGACTGTCACATGACCTGCAAAAAGAATTCTCCAGCACATCAGGATTTTCAGCTCAAAATCTATGGTTTATGCGGCAGATGTACATTGAATACAACCGGGCCCCAAATCTCTTACGGCTTGTTAGAGAAATCCCCTGGGGTCAGAATATTACCATCATAACAAAAATAAAAGATGCGGACGAGCGTGCCTACTATCTGCGCATGACAGCAGAAATGGGCTGGAGCCGCAATGTTCTTCTGCATCAGATTAAAACTGATGCCTACCGGCGGCATCGGGTAACATCCAAGCAGCATAATTTTCAGGAAACATTACCGCCGGTACTTGCTGAACAGGCTGACGAGGCAATGAAGGATGTATATGCCCTTGATTTTTTGGGCATTACCAAGCCGGTTGTGGAACGGGAACTTGAACGGCGAATGGTCAACCATATCCGCGATGTTTTACTTGAGTTCGGGCAGGGCTTTGCCTTTATCGGCAATCAATACCCCATTAAGGTCGATGATGAAACCTATTATCTTGATTTGCTGTTTTATCACCGAAAGCTCAAGTCGCTGGTTATTATTGAACTGAAGGCGGGGAAGTTCAAGCCAGAGTATGCAGGTAAAATGAATTTTTACCTGAATCTGCTCAATACTTTCATCCGCGAGGATGATGAAAATCCTGCAATCGGAATAATTCTGTGCGCGGATAGAAACCGGATGGAAGTTGAATACGCTCTCAAAGGTATCGATAAACCTGTTGGGGTTGCGGAATATACGCTGACCCGCAAACTGCCGCCTGCGCTGAAAGGCAAACTGCCTGATCCAAAAGAACTTGAAAAGCAGATCATGCAGGAACTTGGTGGTATCGAATAACTAAAACTCTGTACTGTTTATCTCTGCGGTCTGTGGTAAATAATAAATATGAAATTCACTACCATACGCATCGAAGGCTAAATGCTTTCCGCCGACATCCTTGACGAGATAGAGCTGCCGCCTGAATGAAACTAAATCTTTCACCAGTTTTTAAAAAAGAACCTCCGCCCCCTTGAGGGGAGAGGATTGAGGTGAGGGTGAGCCGGGGGGCAAAGGCAGAAGTAATTGAGCCGCAATCAAAAAGAAAACAGGTGTCTGTCTAAGTCACTTGAAAAGAAAAATTCCGTGTGGTGTTTGACGCTATCAGGGCACTGATGGCAGAGCCCGAAAAGCCCAAACGAAAAATCGGGTTTGTGGTGAAGGAAAAGACCGCTGGCTATAAAACTAAAAGAGAGTATGTCCACAGTCTGCGCGGCAAGTACAAAGGCAAAAGGCTTCTTAAATCTCTGATGGCAGAAAAAAAGTATGAGAAGGGGTTATAAACAGGGGTCTTCAGGGTTTGTGGTGAAGGAGAAGGCGGCTGTTTATGGAACTGAAGGGGGCGGTTGTGGAAAGTGACCGTTGTTCACCCGAAAAAATAAAAAAACTGGTATGGTGTCACCGGACTTCCTTCGGGCTGAGCAAGGTAGTGGTTAAGACCGCCGACCTGCGTGCGGCATTGCTCTCCGGTGGTTCCCCTGTAACCACCGCGGAGATGAAGAAGTGATTTGAAGAATACCTGGACCAACTCACCAAGGGTAAGGAGCCCGGCAAGGTGAGAATCGTATTGGAGTGAACAATGGACACAAACGGACTCACCCGCATACGGCCAGAAGGCGACGATCTATTTGATCGGGTTGTTTCTATTCTTGAACAAGCGCGCGCCAACGTTGTTCGGTCTGTCAACAACAATATGGTCATCGCCTATTGGCTCATCGGGCGTGAAATCGTTCAGGAGATTCAGGGTGGAGATGAGCGTGCCGAATACGGCAAGCAGGTAATTGAACAGCTTTCCGCGAAGTTGACCCAAAAGTACGGGCGTGGTTTTTCCACCACCAACGTGCGCTACTTCCGAACTTTTTACGCGGCCTATTCCGACCGTGTTCCCGAGATTCGCCACATCGCATGTGGCGAATTCAAAGCGTCCGGAAAACGCCACACTCAAAGTGGCGTTTTGGATGCCATGGCGTTAGCGGTCGAACAAGCCAGCCCCGAGCGAGGGTTCTCGCCCAATTTGGGCTGGTCACAGTATCGGACCTTGATGAATGTCGAAAATCAGAATGAACGTCTTTTCTATGAGATCGAAGCAGAGAATGAATGCTGGGAGGTTGAACACCTCAAACGCCAGATCCATACCTTTCTTTTTGCAAGGCTTCTGAAGAGCCGAGATAAGGCGGGTGCTATGGAACTTGCCAATCAGGGTCAGAAGATCGCCGCGCCGGCCGACACGATCAAGAATCCCTACA
>CAIYCZ010000211.1 GCA_903924805.1 uncultured delta proteobacterium
CCTGCTGCGGCCGATCTACAAGAAGACGGCAGCATACGGGCATTTTGGGAGAACGGATAAAGACTTTACGTGGGAGCGCACGGATAAGGCCGGGATACTGAAAGATAAAGCGGGAGTTGATTAAGAAATATTTGGACGCCGCTAAACGCAGATTAGCAGGATTTTAAATTTCAGCAGGAATTCAGAAAATATTTTTCTGCGGGTATCAGCGAAAATCTGCGTCCCCAATAAATATTGAAAGGCAGGGTCACTTAATTATGTGGCTGCTGCCTTTTTTATTGGGACACAGATGAGTACAGATTTTCAGGATTTCAACTATTTGCAGATGACCACAGTCTCGTAAGGCCGTGGATGAATGCCAAAGATGTAGTGAAAAATGTTAAACAGGTAAAATGCCACGGGCGTAAGCCGGTGGGTATCTACTGATAGAAGATGTGTGTGCCGGCTGTATTTTGCTAAAGAGTAAAAGCACGGGAGAAAAAATAGTGTTAAAAGCAAATAGAAATGTCCGGTTTTGTAGCACATGATTTGTCCACTTCTATAACCAGCTATAGAAGGGATGCCGGAGCGTAGCGGAGGCATCCCTTCTGAGGTAACGCCGTGGAGTGGAGTTACACGGTTGCTTTCTTTTTTGACTCTGCGAGAACAGTGCCCTGCTGATCATAGGTTGACAACTTGCGGGGACCATGAAAAACCCCAAGGGTCCCATCTCGATACCGGTGCACACGCACTGTTGTCTTCACGTAGTTAAACCGATACCGGTCAGCGGGTATCTGGAGGATATGGTTGTCAAAGCGCACACAGTTGTCGTTGCCGACCGTTCGCTCATACTGCTCACAAAGAATCTCCTTAAGCTCGGTGCCGATGTAGGGCACAAAAGCCGTTCCCGGTTCCCGTGGTTCACAGGAAAACTCTGCGTTAAATCCGGAAAGATAGCTTTTCCGTAGGTACTGATTAGCCGATTCCATTGTGGTTATCCCTTCTCGGGCCAACTCTTTGACAAGCCGATCCTGATGCGTGCGAAACATGCGCTCTGATCTGCCCCGTGCCTCAGGAGAATATGCCGGTATCATGCTGACCCCCAGCTGTTTCATGGCTCGCCCAAACTGCGTCAGATTGACCTTGTCTACCCGGCCTCCTGCCTCAGGGGTATGCCAGTAGTGACTCCCACGGTCTGTATACAGCGAGCAAAACACCCCCCTTGTTACTATCGTTTCCTCTACCCCGGCAAAACTGCTTGCACTTGATTCCTCCTCTACAAAAAACATGCTGTAATGCTCACTGGTGGCATCATCCATGGTTACAATCAAGTCCCACTGCTGCCCACCTACCCATTCATGCCTGCTGCCATCCTGATGCAGCATCATCCCCGGCATTGCTGAGCGCTCCCGACGTTTACGATGGGCTCCTTTGCGCTTGGCCCGCGCAATCAGTTGTGCCTCCTGCAGCCGGCTCTTTACCCAGGTGTAACTGCGTGTGCCGCCCTCGCGCCGATACCATGTGTGAAAATGCTGCGCATTCCACCCCTCATACCCTCCCCGGTACTTCTCTGTCAGTGCCATCACTTCATCCACTGCTGCCCGGCGATGGGATACCTGGTTGAGCCGTTTGTCTAACAGACCGTCCATTCCCTGTTCTTCATAACGATCTATATACCGTCTGAAACTTCGATCGCATATTCCTAATATCCGTGCCGCCTTCCCCTGACTTAGTCGCCCTTCCTGCCATCCATCATAGGCCTCTTTAAATCTCATCTTCCGTATCTCCTGTAGCATTTCTGTCCGTTTCATATGTCACCTCCAAAGGTGACTTTAAACCGGACATGTTTATGTGCTACAAGACCGGACAGATTATAAGCTCTCTACATTAATTACGTTTTTTCTTGACAAGTTGTTAATGAAATATTATATAGTTTATTCATTTTAAAAGTTTGAGGAGATAAATGAAAACCTTCAGTGCCAAAAAAGAAGAAATACATGCAGACTGGTTTGTAGTGGATGCCCATGACAGGATCCTTGGACGGCTGGCAAGTCAGATTGCCACGTGCCTGCGCGGTAAAAACAAACCGATTTTTACCCCTCATGTTGATACCGGCGATTTTGTGATAGTGGTAAATGCAGAAAAGGTAAAACTTACCGGTAATAAATTAGAGAAAAAATGCTACTATCGTCACAGCGGCTATCCCGGAGGGTTCAGGAGCAGAACAGCTAAAGAGATTCTTGCGAAAAGACCTGAAGACCTCATTCGCCTGGCAGTAAAGGGGATGCTTCCGAAAAACCGTCTGGGAAGAAAACTGATAAAAAAGCTTAAAGTGTATGCTGGGAATGCACATCCGCATGAAGCTCAGCAACCAAAGGTTTTAGAATTAAGAGAGGCCTGCTAACCCATGTATGAACAGAAGATTTTTGCTACAGGAAAAAGAAAAACGTCTATAGCCCGAGTCCGGATGGTACCGGGAGATGGGAAGATTGTCATTAATGACCGGAGTCTGGATGAATTCTTTGGCGGTTTGAGTTCCCAGATAGCCATTATGAAGCAGCCGCTTGAGATGACCGACTGTCTGGATAAATTTAATGTGTATGCCAATGTGCAGGGCGGGGGCGTCAGCGGCCAGGCAGATGCTATTAAGAACGGCATCGCAAAAGCGCTGCTTTTAGTAAACCCCGAATTCAGGGCGGTCCTGAAAAAAGCAATGATGATTACCAGGGACGCGAGAAAGAAAGAAAGAAAGAAATATGGACAGCCAGGAGCCCGTAAGAGGTTCCAGTTTTCCAAGAGATAATATCGAGAAACATATAGAAGAAAAAGGAAGGACAGCATCCTTCCTTTTTTATTGGAGGAAACTCCATGAAAGTAAAAGTCGCAGTTGTTGGGGCAAGCGGATATTCCGGACTTGAACTCATACGGTTTCTGGTAAATCATCCGCAGGTTAAAATTACTGCCATCACCTCAGAGCGGTATGCGGGGCAGCCCTATGATCGGGTGTTCCCTTCCCTTCTTGCCCATTTTAGCTCAATACTTGAACCCCTGAATCCTGATAAAATTGCAAAGAAGGCGGATTTCATTTTCATTGCCCTTCCGCATAAAGAGGCAATGGAGGTTGTCCCCTGTTGTATTAACGCGGGGAAAAAGGTTGTCGACCTGAGCGCTGATTTCCGGTTTAAGAGTCAGCGCACCTATGAGAAGTGGTATCAGAAGCATACTGCGCCGGAGCTTCTGGAGGGTGCTGTGTACGGGCTTCCGGAATTCTACCGGGCAAAAATCAAGGAAGCTTCCCTTGTTGCCAATCCCGGCTGCTATCCGACCAGTGCTCTTATACCGCTGGTTCCCCTGATAAAGGAAGACCTTATTTCTCCGGTAAACATTATCATTGATTCAAAATCAGGCGTTAGCGGGGCCGGCAGGGCGTTGAATGTATCATCACTTTTTTGCGAGGTGAGCGAATCCTTCAAGGCATATGCGGTCGCGAGCCACCGCCACCAGCCGGAAATCGAAGAACAGCTCAGCCTGTTTTCAAAAAAGCCGGTTGCTGTTACCTTTGTTCCGCACCTGGTGCCGATGAACCGCGGAATACTGAGCACCATGTATGTTGACCTCAAGCGCACCATAAGCAATGAAAAGGTTCAGAGTATATTTAATTCATTTTATGCGAAGGAAAAATTTGTGCGCGTCTTTCCGCCTGAGATACTGCCCCAGAC
>CAIYCZ010000212.1 GCA_903924805.1 uncultured delta proteobacterium
CCTCCATGCCCACGAAAAGAAAGGCTTTTGCGCGTTGCGCTGCTCCCTGATCTTCGCCATTATATGGGTTTCGAATCCATATTCCAGTTTGGCATCGTAAACGTGCGATTTGCGCGCAGCGGCAAAAAGTCTTTCGAGAATATCGTCGTCCCTATCGTTCTCCACGGTCATCCTCCAGAATCCTTTTAAGTTCCTTTCGCGCCCTGAATGCACGAACCTTGACGTTGGCCTCACTCCAGCCGGTAAGCGATGCAGTTTCCCGTACTGACTTTTCTTCAAGGTTCAGCAGCGTTATTACCATCCTGTCTTCAGGACGAAGTTTGGCCAGGGCATTTTTCACAACATGCCATGCCTCGTCACCCGAAGAACTGCCCGGGGCCTGCGTCTCGCCTATCGAGAAGGCTACGCTGTCAAACGGCACGTCATCACGCCTGCGGCTTTGCTTTCGAAGCATATCATAGCAGACATTGACCGCAATCTTGGTCATCCAATGCTCAAAGGGAGCATCCCCGCGAAACTTCTTCAGGTTTTCATATGCTTTAATAAACGCCTCCTGGCATATGTCGTCCAGATCGTCGTTGTCCCTAAAAAACCGTGCAGCCAGTCTGAATATTTTTTGTTTATATCTCCGGACCAATTCAGAGAACGCGTCATCATGACCCGAAAGCGTCGCTTTGATGAGGTGTTCATCGCTTGGCACCTGTTGCGGTGCGTTCATTATATTTCAGTCTACTTCCCCTTTTCATTTTCGGCAAGTCGAAATACATGCCTTAAACATGCCGTGATCATGCGTCATCACATGTTGAGGCCCATGACCTGCCTGTAAAAACATATAAGTTCATATGCCGACCCCGCAATTGCGACCATCGCCAACACCAAGAGGGCAATTACCCCACCGCTCAATTTCTTCATGTAATGTCCCCCTTTCTCAAGGATCAAGGCGGTGACAGCGAGTGTAAGATTATAATAAGCAAGCAAGATTATTCTATTTCCAGTGATTGACATGTCAAAAGCTGCCGACGCAACATGTACCAAGCGATGTTTGAATTTCATCATCAGCTGCTTCACGTTTTCATCCCCTTTTTAATAAGGAGACGGTCGGATCGGGCAAAAGGTTACAATATGCTAAGTTGCAAAGGGAACTAAATCTGAAACAGAGCGATTTGTCTATTTTAGGGATACTCATAATTTGACTGAAGCTACTATGCAGGCCACTGGTCACTGAGTCGGCGTTGAGTCAATATTTATTCCGGATTAACAATGCCTCCATTTCAATTTTGTATGACACGCCTCTTACCGCAGTGCCTTTCAATTTTTTGTAACTTTTAAATGCTCACAAACGTCTTTATACTAGATATATCAGCGAAGGAGGATCGATAATGAAGAAGAGTGTTTGTCTTATTCTTATTGCAGTGTTTTTGATCCTGTCAAGCGCTTTGCCCAGCCAAGCAGACGGGCGGGGCGGGCACGGAGGGCATGGACGGGTCTCTTTTAGAGGCAGCATATGGGTCGGGCCAGGATGGTGGGGACCGTGGGGGTATCCCTATGCTTATCCTTACTATCCGTATTATTATCCGTATTATGCTGAACCACCTGTAGTTATCGAGCGGCAGGCACCAGTTTATGTACAGCCGAACCAGCAGCAAGAGGAGTCGGATTATTGGTATTACTGTACAAAGCCTCAGGGATATTATCCCTATATAAAGAAGTGCCCCGGCGGGTGGTTGAAAGTTGTACCGTCTGTACCATCAGACCGTGAGACAAAAAATGACACTAACTCATCTCAACAGAAACGGCCTGCAAAAAATGCTCCGCCATCGGATTCAAAAGGAGGGAGAGACTAACATGATTAAGCATAGAGGGACTATTTTGGTACTGACAGCTCTGTTACTGACACTTATAAGCGGATGCGCGACAGTTCCCACCGGGCCGAGTGTTGCCGTATTCCCGGCACCAGGGAAGCCTTTTGAGGAATTCCGGGCCGATGATGCCGTCTGTCGCCAATGGGCTGCACAGCAGATCGGTGCAACTCCACAGGAAACCGTCAATCAGAATACCGCTACCGGGGCTGTTGCAGGCACCGTAATAGGTGGAGGTCTCGGGGCAGCCATTGGATCGGCTGGAGGACATATGGGAACAGGCGCGGCTATCGGTGCCGGGACCGGACTCCTTTTTGGAACGTTGTCAGGTGCTGACAGAGGATATGCCTACAGCAGAAGTGCCCAGCGGCAGTATGATATAGCATATCAGCAGTGCATGTATGCAAAAGGGAACCAGATTCCCGGAACAGTTGAACCGAAAAGGCGCGTTTACAGAAGAATACCTCCTCCACCTCCGGACTTTGATAGTCCACCCACTGATTATCCGGGGAGTTATGATGCTCCAGGGCTGTCCCCAGAGCAGTAATCCC
>CAIYCZ010000213.1 GCA_903924805.1 uncultured delta proteobacterium
CGATCTTTCTGGGCTGAAGCAATCCCTTTTTCCCTGAGATATACAACAGCTTTTTCTATATCATTGCCGCCGGCGCGAAGAGCCTCACGGCAGTCAAGCATCGGTGCTCCTGTCAGATTTCTCAGTTCCTTAACCCGTCTCGCATCTATTTCCATGTGCGCTACCTCCTTTGCCGCAATATGCCTGCACCCGCAGGCACATACCGCTAAGCTTATTCTTCATCCTCATAGTCATCTTCATCCACGGAGACCTGTCCAGCCTTCGCCACCGGTTCAGGTCCTGCCTGAGGTGCTGTTTCCACCTGAATGCGCTCTTCTTTCCGCCGGGCACCTTCGATACAGGCATCGGCTATTTTTGAAGTAAAAAGCCTGATGGCACGGATTGCATCATCGTTACCCGGTATTATATAATCGACATCGTCAGGATCACAGTTCGTATCCACCAGCCCGAGTGCCGGGATGCCGAGCTTGCGCGCTTCGGCAACTGCAATTTTTTCCTTTTTCGGGTCCACCACAAACAGTGCAGCAGGGGGCCTGTCCATATTCCTGATGCCTTCAAGCAGAAAATTGAGCTTGGCGATTTCACGCTCAAGACCGAGGGCTTCTTTTTTCTTGAAGCTGGCAAAGCTGCCGTCAGCTTTCATCGCTTCAAGCTTTTTCATGCGCTCGATATTTTTCTTGATGGTCTGGAAATTGGTAAGCGTTCCCCCGAGCCACCGGTTTGTCACATAGAACATGGTACACCGCTGCGCCTCTTCCCGTATGGCGTCCTGTGCCTGCCGTTTGGTGCCGACAAACATCACGTTGCCGCCGCGTGCTACGGTATTGACGATAAAATCGTATGCTTCTTTGAAGAGAACCACGGTCTTCTGCAGGTCAATGATGTAAATCCCGTTCCTGGCGCCATAGATATATGGCTTCATCTTTGGATTCCAGCGCCGGGTTTGATGGCCGAAATGAACCCCTGCCTCTAAAAGCTGCTTCATGTTAATAATTCCTGATGCTGTCAATCATACCTCCTTAAACGTATTGAATTAATTTGGTTAATTAATGGAGCATTGGTTAGGTATCTATATTATCCTCACTTATAAAATACTGGTTTGAGGATGGTTAATTCAAAAGATTCAAAAGTTTTTTTTATTAACATAGTATGTTTTTTTTAGCAAGCATAATTAAATCAGAGGGAAACAATAATTCAGGTGGTGTAGGCGGCATTGATTTTTATATAATCACAGCTGAGATCACAGGTTGTTACCTCAAAGCCTCTCCTGCCCATATGTAAATCAATATAAATATCTATAATAGCTTTTTTAAATGAGTTTTTAAGGCGTTTATTATTCCCCTGTGCCTGCTGCCCGCTTTTCACCCCTGACAGACCATTAATATGTATGTCTATCTTTTCCGGCAGAAGCGCTGCTCCGGAGTTACCCAAAGCTGCCATAACCCTTCCCCAGTTATAGTCCCCGCCAAAACAGGCGGTTTTAAATAAATTTGAATTTGCTACCCGGAATGCGGCTTTCTCTGCATCCTTGCCGGTTTTTGCGTTGACTACTCTTATGTTAATAAGCTTTGTTGCCCCTTCCCCGTCACGGACAACAAGTAATGCAAGCTCACGCATAACCTCATGTAACAGGAGGGCAAATTTCTTGCAGGCAGGAGAGCTTTGCCGGATGAGCGGTTTTTTTGCCAGGCCGCTTGCCAAAAGCAGGACTGTATCATTGGTGCTTGTCTCACCGTCAACCGTAATCCTGTTAAATGTCTCGTCAGCGGTTTTTGTAAGAAGTGATGACAGCAGTCCCTTTGAAATGTTCGCATTAGTAATGATGAATGCAAGCATGGTTGCCATCTGCGGCATGATCATGCCTGAGCCTTTTGCCATCCCGCACACCTTTATCACTTCTCCGCCGATACTATCCTGCCGCGCAACAACCTTCTGGCAGGTATCGGTAGTAAGAATGGCTTCTGCAAAATCAGGGATACCGCTTTTATAAGCACTTTTTATCAATCGGGGAAGGGCTTTTATGATAGCGGGGGCAGGTAGCGGCACACCAATAATCCCTGTTGAGCAGGGGATGACACGGTTTTCATGAATCCCGAGTAACGAGGCAGCCTTTTTGCAGGTGAGCAGCGCATCCTGCATTCCCTGTTCTCCCGTGCAGGCATTGGCATTGCCGCTGTTGACGAGCACTGCCTGCAGCATGTCTTTCCGCAACCGGTTTTTACCTATCAGAACAGGGGCAGCCTTTACCTTATTCTTGGTAAAAACACCGGCAGCAGTGCATGGTTTTAAACTCAGGAGCAACGCCAGATCCTTTGCCCCGTTTTTTTTAATCCCGGCGGAAATGCCTGCTGCTGAAAACCCGGGAACGCCTTCTTTGGGATTGAATGATTTCATAAACAATTCCTCTACTCCACAACTCCTGAACTCCCTAACTCAATAAACAGTAGGGTGAATATCATAAATACAAAGAAATTCCAAGCAGTAAAACATGCTCCATCAGTAATAACCATGGCGCAAAATGAGAATATCCATTTTTAAAATGAAAAAAGTGTGCTATAATTTTATTTATAAGTAGATTATATAATTAAAACCTTTCATATAACCACTCTTTAGAAAGGGGGCGAAAAGGGTTCGACGGGGGTACTTGAAGCTTTAACTGCATACCGAGGTTCCTATCGGGTCTCGTAAAAAAGGTAGGACTAAACATAATCGCAGACGATTATAACTACGCTCTGGCCGCTTAATTGACGGCCAGCGTCCCTCGTGCCTTTTCCTGCCGGACATAATGGGGCGTCGACAAAGACAGGATAGTTCTTTCTCTTTTCTCAAGGGAAAAAGAGCGAACCATTCTTGAGATAGCGTTTTCAAGCATCCTGCTCCTGGGAGGCTGAAAAGGCGAATCTTAAATCAGGGGATATGTATGTAGATGTTAAAGTGGAAGACTCTCGGACGGGGGTTCAATTCCCCCCGCCTCCACCATGACTTAATCCAACAAAGTCCAAAGAAGTACAGAAACCCGTTAGAAATAACGGGTTTTTTGTTGCTATTAATCCAGCAACGTGTTAAGGTGTTTACCAGAATCCAGCTATTTTGGGTACCCAAAAGTGGATAAAAGGTACCCAAAATATTTAGCGGGTACCCAAAAATGAGGTTTCATCATGCCGAAACGAATCATTCCTTTAACTGAAATGAAGGTTCAAAAAGCCAAATCGAAGGACAAGCCCGTTTTCTTATTTGACGGCGGCGGTCTATATCTCTTGGTGACGCCTTCGGGCGGTAAGTTGTGGCGGTTTAAATATCGTTTCAATAATAAAGCGAAGAAAATTGCCTTTGGAGCGTACCCGGAAATCAGTTTGCATGATGCGCGTTTAAAACGTGAAAAGGCTCGAAGGCTTCTGGCAAATGATATTGATCCGGACGCCGTTCGTAAAGCGCAGAGGCAGGCAAAGACCGAGGAAGCAGAGACATTTGAGGTCATTGCCCGTGAATGGCATACGAAATTCACTACGACATGGACACCGGGCCATGCTGATACAATTATGAGCCGTTTGGAGCGTGATATATTCCCCTGGA
>CAIYCZ010000214.1 GCA_903924805.1 uncultured delta proteobacterium
AACCTCAGGCAGCGATTATAGTTTAACTGCGACAGTGACTTATACGGTTGCAGCGAACACAGCAGGAACAAGTCGTATCGGCACCATGACCATAGCATAAAGGACCTACACGGTTAACCAGGACGCATCAACCATCACAACAACGACCATTCCGGTCACAACGACAACCATACCAGTCACGACAACGACTATTCCTGCTGCAACGACAACCATACCAGTCACGACAACAACTCCAGTCACAACAACGACCATTCCGGCTGCAACAACAACCATACCAGTCACGACAACGACCATTCCGGTCACTCCAGTCACAACGTCAACTATTCCACCAATTGAACACTGTACTCTCACTTTATCAGAAACCAGCCACTTGTTTCCGGAAGAAGGTACACGCTACTTCTATGTGAGTGTGACGGCATCTGGTAACTATAGGATATGTGAGTGGACTGCGACAAGCAATGCTGCCTGGATTACCATCAACTCTGGCAGCAGCTATAACGGCAGCGGCAAGGTGCAGTATAGTGTATTAGCAAACACTGACACCTCATCACGCACCGGCACCTTGACCATAGCCGAACAGACTTACACGGTAACGCAGGGGGGTAGCTTACCTAAAACAGAGACGTATGAGTTTGTTACGCAGTGGGGCGGTGCGGGCAACGGCAATGGACAGTTTCAATTTCTTGTAGGCGTTGCCGTGGACAGCAGCGGCAATGTGTACGTTACGGATACAGGTAACAACCGCATCCAGAAATTTAATGGAACCGGTACCTTCATAACCCAGTGGGGCGGTTCTGGAAATGGCAATGGGACGTTTAATGGTCCTGCCGGTGTAGCCGTGGACAGCAGCGGCAATGTGTACGTTGCGGATCAAAGTAACAACCTCATCCAGAAATTTAAATTAAGCTCAAGCGATATAAACGTAATAGCAGATTTTTACGCCACCCCTACGGCTGGCAAAGCGCCTTTAAAAGTTAATTTTACCGATCTCAGCACAGGCGATGTAGCTTCATATGCATGGGATTTTGGCGATGAATCAGCAAAAAGCACTGAGAAAAATCCCACTCACACTTATGCTGGAACAGGGCAATATTCGGTAAAATTAACGATTGTGGGGATAAATGGCAGCACCGATATAAAAATAAAGGAAGGTTACATAACAGTTGCAAACCTTGCAGATTGCCCGATTAAACAGACGATGTCTGACCAGACTCTCATAGAGACGCTGCATAAACTGCGGGATGAGAGATTTAACGGTTTTTACGGTTCATTATTGACAACCGTTTTTTACAAAAACGCGCCAGAGATCTCTTTTATCCTGTCAAGGAATCAGGCTTTACAGAAAACATTTAAACAATTAATTACTGATAACATAGGGATCGCTGAAGAGCTTATTGCGAATGGTAGTGCGACGCTTCCTGAGCAAAATGCACAGGAGATCATAGCATTCCTGCAGGATCTGGGAAAAGAAGGCAGCTTTGGCTTAAAGCTCTATACGGCTTTTGTAATCAAGGGAATTGAATACAGGTTCCTGATGCGCGGGATTGGTCTTGAAGTTGAGTAGCGGTATTTTTACTGTGCTACATTGAATTATATGGCCTGCATCCTGGTGCTTGCAGGTAACAGTTAAAAGGGAAGCGCCCGGTTTTTAGCGAAAGGGCAGGGTCAGCAGTGCCCCTGCCTGTTCTGCACCTATATAGTGTGTTAGCACCATGAAGGGCAAGACTGTATACTTCTGCTATGCACCACAACTTTTTTCTGTTAAAAAATGTACCACTTCATTGAGAAGTCATCTCTACTATTGTCCGATTGAATTCAAACTGCAGGAAGTGGTAAAGATAGATCAGCATGCTGGTTGATAAATTTAAAAAATCATTTAAAGAGACGAAAAGGAGGGAAGCATGAGGAAGATAACAAATATTAAAATGATAGTACCATTATTATTGACGCTTTGTCTTGCCGGGTGTGTGCCGATTGTTACCATAACTTCTCCTCAGAATGGGGCACAGTTTGAGGTTGGGGAAGAGATAACATTTACCGGTAATGCTACAGACCTCATTACCGGGGACCTGCCTGATGAGGCTCTGGTTTGGACATCAGACAAAGACGGCGAAATTGGTACAGGGAGGACACTGACCAAATCTGATCTATCAGAGGGAGTGCACATTATAACCTTATCTGCAACAGACCAGGACGTGATAGGGGCTTATTATATTACCATTACTGTCGTTCCCGGTGGGACTACAGGTGGAGAGACCTATGAGTTTGTTACCAAGTGGGGAAGCATGGGCAGTGATGATGGACAGTTTAAGTATCCTGCCGGGGTAGCGGTGGATGGCAACGGGAATGTGTATGTGGTAGATGGGCAAAACAACCGCATTCAGAAATTTGACGGGAACGGAACATTCATAACAAAGTGGGGCAGCAAAGGCAGTGGCGATGGCCAGTTTGGCGACCTTACCAGAGAGGGTATAGCAGTAGACAGCAAAGGCAATGTGTATGTAGTGGATTATGATAACAAACGCATTCAGAAATTTGACGGGAACGGAACATTCATAATAAAGTGGGGCAGCGCGGGGAACGACAACGGACAGTTTGCCTGTCCTGTAGGGATAGCAATAGACGACAGCGGTAATGTATATGTATCGGATGCATGCAGTGTCCCACGCATCGAAAAATATGATGAAAACGGAACATTCATAAAAAGGTGGGGGAGCTATGGCGATGGCAATGACCAGTTCATAAGTCCCGCAGGTATAGCAGTAAACGGAGAAGGAAATGTGTACGTCGCAGACACCTGGAACAACCGCGTACAAATATTTGACGGGAATGGAACATTCATAAAAAAGTGGGGGAGCCAAGGCAGTGCTGATGGACAGTTTCAGGACCCCTGGGGCGCAGCAATAGACGGCAGCGGGAATGTGTATGTGGCGGAAACTGGCAACAGCCGCATTCAGAAATTTGACGGGAATGGAAAATTCAAAGCAAAGTGGGGAACCCAGGGCAGTGGCGATGGCCAGTTTGATTCGCCTTACTTTGTCGCTGTAGACGGCAGCGGTAATGTGTATGTATCAGATACGGGGGAGAACCAGCGCATCCAGAAGTTTAAATTATCCGCTGGCGGCATAACCACCACCACCACGACCACCACCACACAACCCAATACCTGCGGCGATGCGACCACAATTAGTGAAGAGAATAATAATATTAATATTGACGTGCCGACTACCTGGAAAAAAGGCCTTTACGTTGTTGATGGTTCTGTCCAAGTAGATGCAACGCTTACCATTGAAGCGGGTACGATTATCAAATTTAAGTCCGGCGCAGGTATAGCCGCACGGCAGCCGATCATTGCCAACGGCACAAAAGACAAACCCATTATTTTCACTTCCTACAAAGATGATTCCTTCTGCGGAGACACGAATGGAGACGGCTCGTCAAGCAGTCCTGCCGCTGGAGACTGGGCAGATGTATCCATGCAGGGCAACGGCAGCATTTTCAATTATTGTGAATTCTATTATGGCGGCGGCGATCAATCACTACTAACAGCAACGCTTACCCTCAATGGTGTCGCTGGTACAGTTACTAACTGCACGTTTGCCCATAACCTTGGTAGCTTTGATTACAATAGTACGTGGAGGGGGGTACTTAATTTGAATGATGCTGCAAAGGGCACTAAGATATCCGCTAATGTGTTCTATGACAATGACTTGCCGCTTTCGGTCAATTTCAAATTCAGCGTTGATAACTCCAATGTGTTTCACAAGCCCGGTGAGGAAAGTATAAAAAACACGTTTAACGGCATATATGAAGCACAGGGAGATACTGAAGTGGTGATGCCTGTAACATGGCAGGCAACAGAAGTCCCCTTTGTCACCGATGGGATGTGGTTAAGTTCAACGCTAACCCTGGGAGATGGTGTGGTTATAAAGATACGGGACAACGGCGGAATAACATTCATGGCGAATGGTGTTCTCAGTAATTATAATGGCAAGGGTGTTTATTTTACATCGTACAAGGATGATGCCCATCTTGGTGATACCAATGGTGACGGCACTGCGTCGGCGCCTGCTGATGGCGACTGGGAAGGAGTGCGCCATGACAGAGAGAGCTGTTTTAAAGCGTACTATGAAGAATGGTCAAACATCCTGTATGCCAAGAATAAAGGGTGTGTTGAATGATTTATTAACGATGGGGCAGGTGATTTATTTCACCTGCCCCTTTTTACCTCGGTAAGTGTAACGCCAAGGAAACGGTCTATCGGAAAATGGGTAAATAGAAAAAGAGAAAAGTGCAAGGTGAAAAGTGAAAAGGCTAAGAGATCAAGAGGAAAATGGGTGAGTCGGTGAGTAGGTAAATAGGTGAATCGGAAAAAAGATAAGCAGGCCACAGAATTTCACGGATATTCACTGAAGCTTTAAACCAAAAACCATTCTGTGTTATTCTGTGTGTTTCAGTGGCGGTTAATGTATAAAACAAAAAACGGGGCAGCGCTCAAGGAGTACAGATGAACGCTGCCCCGCTGCTTTTCTGCAGACATCAATTTGTCCGGCTGTTACGACGCCGGCGCCAATCTCTCAATCTTGTAGTACAGTTTAATGCTGTCAGTTTTCAGGGTGCTGGGATATACAATATCGTACACCGTTACCAGGATAGAATCAGGACTTGATTTAACGCTGCTTAATTGATGGGTTGTCCAGTAATAGTCAACACTGGTCCCGGTTTTAACACCGTATGATTCATCGTCGCCGGCACCCGACTCACCTTTAATTTGATTTATAGAATCACATCCTCCGTCATTTTCACGCACCATGAAGCCGAGCTCGATTATTGGATTCTTGTCAGTATTGACACAGAATTCAGCATAGAAGCCCCGGTCTGTGGTATCGAAGGTCTGTTTCTGGGCCATCTTTTCAGGTACGCTCAAAGCGTTAGCGCACGCCCGCTCTGAAAACACGCCGCTCTGACTATCATCATGATTGAACCAGGTAAATTTCCAGTACAGCTCACAGTTGCTGCCGGCCCCGTCGTCTACATTAATTGTTTGCAGGTCAGTAAACGAGACCTTTATCTTGGTATAGGTATAGCCGGTAACCTGGGCCGGTTTGTCGTACGACAATGCATCTGTTTCATCCGTGTAGACAAACACGCCATAATAGTACGTTGAGCTGTAGTTAAGTTTTGAATCCAGGAAATTTTCCGCATTGCCAACATAGATAACCTTTGCACCGTTGACTATGAGGTCAGCGCTGTCAGGAGTGGTTGAGAGAGTGTTTTTGTAGAACGAGGGCTTTTCGGGTATTTGAAAACTGCTGCTTAGCTGGGTTGCTGACCGAATGATTAACACACCCTTAAAATCAGTGGAGGTCGGGTTTTTCCAGGTAAGGTTCATGTAATGAATATCGACAGATTTATCATATGCACCGGCTGCTTTCAAATTACTGACCAGCAAGCCGGTTCTGCCGTCACCTTCGGCTGCAACCGGAGGGAAATAAAGGCGACTGGTTCCGCTGCCCTTATACACCTGCGCGGTGTAGTAGTAGGTGACGCCGGAGGTCAGGCCTTCATCACTAAAGGTTGTCAGTTCACTTGCCCTGGCCTTGAGGTAAACGATTACCGCGTCACCTATCTTATCTCCCTGCTTGTATTCCGTGCCGTTTATTGGAAGGTTTTTATTCATTGAGTCAACGCTGGTGTGCCTGAAGATCATGGCGCCGTCATAGGTTGTTTTATCTGTTGGATTTTCCCAGGATAAAACAATTTTGGTGGAGTAAACATCAGCGATTCTAAAGTTCTTAAAAGAAACGATCTGGTCATATTTGGTGGGCGACGGGTCCACAGGGTCATTGATCCCGTCACCATCAGTATCCTTTTTAGTCGGGTCTGTTGAAACAATTCCCATGGCAAGCAAATCCGCTTCGCTGGGCACCGTGATGAGCCCGTTTTCATCAATGATCACCTTCAGATTATCATTATAATTGCAGCCCGGTACATCAGTTACTCCCGTTATCCTGTCACAGAAGCCCCGCTCCTTAGAGTCACTCAGTCCGTCATCGTCAGTATCAGTAATCCCGGGGCTTGAGTACACCTTTGACCCCAGCACATACCAGCCTGCGCGAAGCTCGTTAAAATCCGTTATCCCGTCACCGTCACTGTCAAGCTTTTTATCAGAGCTGTTGTTGAGGACCTCTTCGCGTACCGGAATCAAATCCCGATCCTCATCCTGCATGTAAATCAGGCTCACCTGGTTGCCTGCTTTAATGATGATGTTAGCCGGGTCATAGTCGCCCTGAAAAGAAGAGTACACATAGTTTTTCTCTTCAACCCCGTCATCGGTGGTAATAAGGAGCACCCAGTGATTATTGGCACTCTCCTGTGATTGAGTATTCCTCACCTTGGTGATCCCCTTAAAGGTGGTGGTGTGAGACGCTCCATTTGCATCCGTGAATGTCCATGGTACCGGATCAAGAGAGTAGGGTACATTAAGCATCTCCAGCGCCTTCTTCAACGTGATCCCCGGATTGTTTGAGTCAAGGCGGGTCGCTACATAATACTGCTCCGGTGTTTTCCCGTACCCATAGTTAATCTCAAACTTTGCCGCCTTGGACTTTACCCCGGTCATGGTGTGCGATATCGGCTTGTCATTGTCATCAAGAAGCTGGTATGTCGATGGCGTAAGCACCAGGTTCCTGCTGTCCTGCAGCAGATGCATAGTCGTTGTATAGCTCAGATCATCTGCATTGAACAGTATCCCGCTAATGCACTCGCCGTTGTGAACCGTGGTGTTCGGGAACACATCATATCCCGTACCAGCCGTGAGGTTGGTCACTGGATTGGAGGATTTGGTAGAGAAATTATATTCGGTTGCTGCTATCATCAGGTTGTCAACCGTGAAGTCGATGCTCCCCTCATTGCAGATATCAACCAGAACGGTTAATGACCCGGTCTCGAATGTCACCCCTTTTGTTTTTGAATTTTCCGTTGCATTTTCATACGTCCGGGAATTCTCCCTGGTCTGCTCAACAGACCAGTTGAATGACTGCGAATAGCCATATTTAAAATTTGCCGATGCTTCAAATTTAACTTCCACTCCAGGCTCTGTGCCCCATTTCCCGGTTATGCCGAAGGTGGTAGACAGCCCTGCCTCCACGCTGTTGGTACGCTCACCGCCTCTGGCCGTGGAGATGGATGTTGAATCGGTATAAGCTGCGGTGACAGAAGTTGCCCCGGTTGATTCTTCACTTACGGTATAATAAGCCTCTATACTTGGCAGGCTGGCTAATTTGATGCTGAACTGCGGAATATCCGCGATAACCGGATTAAACCGGTAGCGATTATTAGTCGGGTCAAACGCATACGTGTGGACTTCTTCACCATCAGTGTATCCGTCGCCGTCGGTGTCAGGATCACTCGGGTTGGAGCCGTATTTTGCTTCATCAGCATCTGTCAGACCGTCATTATCAGTATCTGTCGTGCCGCCAGGAATTGTGGTGGTAATGCCGCCCGGAACAGTAGTTGTCGTGCCGCCCGGGACTGTGGTTGTTGTACCACCCGGGATTGTAGTGGTAACGCCGCCAGGAATTGAGGTTGTCGTACCGCCCGGGATTGTGGTCGTTACACCTCCACCAGGTATTATAGTGACTTTGGCTGTAGCAGTTACCAGATTGCCCTGGGTAATAGTCGCACGCACGGTTGCCACAGGAGGTGAAGGTACTGTGGCAGGAGCAGTATAAAGGCCGCTCTGGCTGATAGTCCCACATCCCGCTCCTTCATCAATGCTCCATGTCACGGGAGCGCTGCTTGCACCGATAATTATCGCACTGAACTGTTGATAACCGCCGGCAGGGACGGTAGCTGAACGTGGATTTATTATCAAGATCGGGGTACAGCCGCCAAGCATAACCAGCATCATTATTATGATGCTATACGGTATAGATTTTATTTTATTATGCTGCATTTTCTTATCCCGCCTTTATGAGTATTGAGTCATTATTAAAAAAATAAAGCCGCACTCTGACTATGCAGGTTGCGGCCCGTTTATATTATATTTAGGGTTATGTGATATTCTTTTATCATTTGTAAGTGCAGTATTAAAAAAGCGCTTTGTTATTTTAGAATAAAATACTAATTCATTAAAAAAGTCAATTAAAAAAACGAGATATGTATTAACGCCGGTGAAGAAATTATAGATGCAGGGTTTAGCGTGGAATAAATGAAGGGGGCAGCAAGACATGAGTACATTTACGTCACTGCCTTTTGTATTTCCTCGCGGTCTTCAGGGGTGGTCATAAAAACAAGGATATTGCCCGGTGTAAGAACGTAATTTCTTGATGGATTAAAAATCCAGTCATCGTCTGTCCTGACAGCAAGCAGCAGGGTATTGGGATATTTTTGAAGATTCAATAGCGAGAGAGGGTTGCCGCTGTGCGCATCAGAGACAGGAATTTCCTCAATACGCAAATTCTTCTTTTTATCCCGCAGCATTATATCCAGGAATGAAACTACCATAGGACGTATCATTTCTGATGCCATCCTCAGCCCGCCTATAAAAGCAGGAGACACCACGGCATCAGCTCCTGCCTTTTTCATCTTATCAATATTCTTCAGCTCTGTGCAGCAGGACACAACCCGTACCTGCGGGTTAAGCTGTTTAGCCGTGAGGCTTATTACCAGATTATGATTATCATCATTGGTAACCGCAAACAACCCTTCAGCTTTCATAATGCCTGCTTCAAGCAGTGTGTCATTATCAGTTGCATCTCCCACGATGAAAAACTTTTCTTGAAACCCCTCGAGAAATTTCTCAATATGCTGCTTGTTGGTATCAACTATCACCTGCGGCCGTTTGGTTTCAAAGAGCTCATTCACGATATAGCGGCCGACACCGTCAATGCCGCAGACAATATAATGATTGCTGAGTTTATTAATCATCTTTTCCATTTTTCTCCTCAAAAAAGCCTCATTCAGATCACCCTCTATTATAAAGGCGGTGAAGTTTGAGAGGATGTAGGTTATGACACCGACGCCTGATAACGCCAGGCACATGGTAAATACTCTCCCCAGGGGATTGTCTGACAGGTCTATTATTTCTCCAAACCCAATGGTAGTGATGGTAATGAAGGTCATGTACAGGCAGTCAAGGAGAGAGTGCTCGTTTCCGGCTATGAGCCGGTAGCCGGTCATTCCTGTCAGCAGGATAGCTGCCAGTGCTATACCAGCCCAAATAAATTTATTGTAAATCTGTGAAAAGAGAGAATCAGCCATGGAAATTAAAAAGGGTTCAAGGATTCATGGGTTCAGGGGCTCAAGTGATTTTAAACTCGACCACTTGAACCCCCGACCCCTCGGCCACTCTATTTACTCAGTGTTTAAATACCCTCTGCCCGGTATATACCATCGCAACCAATGGATGTGCCTCGTTACAGGCTTCTATTGACTCAAAGTCCCGGTCCGAGCCGCCCGGCTGCACTATTGCGGTAATGCCCTCCTTTATGGCCACGTCTACGCCGTCACGGAACGGGAAGAAGGCATCAGAAACCATTATTGAGCCGATGAGGCCGCCCTTGTCAAGCTTTGTTTTATTATCTATTTCCGCTTTTAGATCAGGTGATTTTTTGCCGGCAGCGATTTCCAGCTCAAGCGTCTTATAGGGCATGCCATGCTTCCTGAAGCAGAGCGCATCCGCATATTTCGTATAAGCCTTAAAAATAGCTATTTCAGCAACTCCCACCCGATCCTGTTCACCGGTGCCGATGCCTGCGGTGCATTCATCTTTAACATAGAGAACTGAATTTGAAGTTACCCCGAGTTCCACGTTCCATCCGAAGAGTAAATCATCATATTCTTTTTCAGTGGGCATGCGTCTTATTTTATACTGGTTTCCCTTGAACTCTGCTGTGGCGGGTTTGAAATCATCTTTTGAGCCGATTGCATTAAGCTGGGACTGCTGAACTATAAGGCCGCCGTCAATGAGCGATTTGAATTCAACACAGCGGATGTTCCGGTACTGTTCCATCCGGTCCATCCTGTTGATTCTGATGATGCGCAGATTTTTTCTTTTCTTAAGAATATCTATGGTTCCTTCTTCAAAATCCGGAGCCACCACCACTTCGAGGTAGTTCCGGCTGATTGCTTCAGCAGTTGCCGTATCAATGGCGCGGTTAAAGGCAGCGCAGCCGCCGAATGCGGCAATCCGGTCTGCCATAGTGGCTTTATCATAGGCTTCAGAAAGTGTTGCGCCATAGGCCGCGCCGCAGGGATTATTGTGCTTGACAACAATTGCGCACGGCTTCCTGGTTAAATATTTTAGAATGTTCAATGCATTGTCTGCATCGGTCATGTTGGTTTTGCCGGGATGCTTTCCCGCCTGAATCATATCATCCTCAGATATAGCGCTCACCAGGCCGTTTGCCGGATTAATGAAATGGCAGGAGCCCAGCGTGAGGTTGCCTTTTACCAGCTCGTACAGCGAAGCTTCCTGGCCGGGGTTTTCGCCGTAGCGAAGGCCCTTTTCAATCAGTTCACCGTTGTCCTCTGCAATCTTCCAGGTTCTCTTTTTGTAGTACAGCGTCTGGTCGCCGAAGGCAATGGTCATGGTTTCAGGGAAATGGTCATCCATTACTGTTTTATACATTTTCTTGAGGTCGGACATTGGTTAATCTCCTTACTGATGGTAGTTATTGTAACATATTTTAATTATTACATGATGATAAGCTTTCAGCATTAAGGCTAAAAGGCGAACAGGGTAAAAGGTCAAAAGGATAATTTGCCTATTTACCTTTTAACCTCTTTACCTTTTTTCTATCTTCTCCTTCCTTTTTTCCGGTCTTTTTTTGCCTGTTTTCTTTTTGCCTTATTTTTTTTCTTATCTGATGAAGACATCTGCCGCGGAGTTCCTCCAGAGCCTCTGTCCGACAGGGGCAGTCCTCCTGCAAGCTCTGACGGGTTAATGCCGCCGCCAAGTCCGGGGATGCGGTTGAGGCCGGGAATGCGGCTGAGCAGACCGCCTTTCCCAATTTTCTTCATCACGTCACGCATCATGTTAAACCGTTTGAGGAGGTCATGGACATTCCTGCGCGAGCGGCCGCTGCCTTTTGAGATACGGGCAACGCGGCTTTCGTTTATTATGTGCGGCTGCTTCCGTTCATCAGGGGTCATGGAGTTAATCATGGCTTCCACTTTAATCAGTTCCTGGTCATCAACCGAAGCTCCCTGAGTAAGCTGGGAGATGCCGGGGATTTTCTCCATGAGGTCCTGAAGAGAGCCCATTTTTTTTATTGACTGTACCTGCTCAAGAAAATCGGTCAGAGTAAAAGCGCCCTTGAGCATGCGCATGGCATCTTCTTCGGCCTTCTTCTCGTCAACAACTTTTTCAAAATCCTGCATGAGGCCGACAACGTCGCCAAATCCGAGAATCCTGGATGCTAGGCCTTCAGGCCGGAACTCTTCCAGTTTATCCAGTGATTCTCCCATGCCCAGAAATTTAATGGGCTTGCCGGTGATCTCTTTGATGGAGAGGGCAGCACCACCCCGGGCATCACCATCAAGTTTGGTAAGGATAAAACCGGAAACATCAAGACGGCGGTTAAATTCCTCGGCGGTCTTCACCGCATCCTGGCCGATCATTGCATCGCAGACCAGAAAGATATTTTCAGGCCGGGTATTTTTTGCAAGTTCTTCAAGCTCGGTCATTAATGTTTCGTCAATGGCAAGGCGGCCTGCGGTATCAAAGATAGCCATGTCTCTGCCGGTTTCCTGAGCATGTAAGAGAGCCTGCCGGCACAGCTCGGGTGGCGGAGTGTCCTGCTTGAAAAAGACCGGGATGTTTAATGAGTTGCCGATGATCTGCAGCTGTTCGACGGCGGCGGGGCGGTAGGGGTCAGCGGCAACCAGCAGCGGCCGCATGTCCCGGCTCTCAAGAAGGCGGGCAAGCTTTCCAGCCGTGGTGGTCTTTCCGCAGCCCTGCAGTCCAATCAGCATAATGGAAGAAACAGGGTGAGGGCCTGTTTTGATTCTGGTATCAACCGGGCCCATGAGAGAGACAAGCTCTTCATTGCAGATGTTAATAAAATGGTCTTCAGGGGATACTTTGAGCTTTTGTCCCCGGTGGGATACCCTGGTTTCGATAACTTCTCCAAGGGCTTTTTCTTTTACGCGGGCGATAAAATTCTTGACAACTGTGTAATTTACATCTGCTTCAAGAAGCGATACCCTGATGTCCCGCAGAGCATCTTCAATATTGGATTCCGTAAGCTCGATTCGTCCCTGCAGGCGGTCACGCGCCTGATTGAAACCTTTTGACAGAACTTCAAGCATTAAAAAACCTCATACCTGTATAAACACTAAATTCTAATTTCTAAATACTAAACAAATACAAAACACAATAAAAGCTCGCATGTATTTGACCTTTGGAATTTGAAATTGTTTAGATTTTAGGATTTAGTGTTTAGAATGTATCTTTTTAGACATTTCTTCTTCAACCACTTTTACCAAATTATCCACATCAAGCCCAGTGGCTTTAAACAGTTCATGCGGGGGGCCGGATAAACCATAGCCTGAAATGCCGAGCTTACGCAGGCGGACAGGAATGTTTTTGGCCATAAGCTCATTAGCTATAATGCTTCCAAGACCGGTCCGCACGTTATGATCTTCACAGGTTATAATGATACCCTTCTGCGCGGCATTTCGCAGAACGCTTTCATCAATATCACAGGGACAGGACACATTGAGCACCTGAACGTTTATCCCCTTCTTTTGTAACGCATCACGTGCGCTCACTGCGCAATGCAGCAGTGCACCGTATGACATGATGACTGCATCGCAACCCTCCCTGATACTATCAATTGCTCCATATCTAAATTGATAATCCCTGCCGAAAAATGGCTCGCCGTCATCATTTAGAATGACCGGAGTTTTAGAGCGTCCCATACCGAGCAGAAAGTTACCATAGGTTTTAGCCATATAGCGGGTGGCATGGTCAGTTTGATTCGGGTCAGCAGGGATCAGCACCTTGAATCCAAACAGGTTCAGAAACAGGCCGATATAGTCAATGCACTGATGGGTCTTGCCATCCTCGCCAACATCAAGTCCCAGGTGGGTACAGACAAGTTTTAAATTTGCATTATTGATATCATTAAGGCGGTGCTGGTTGTAGGTTTCACAGGTGCCAAACACACCAAAGTCTGCAAAAAAGGTTATGATGCCTTCAATGGACAGGGCTCCGGCTACCGATGCCGTGTTATGTTCCTGAATACCACCCTGGAAGAAGTTGTGCGGGCAGACATCCTTAAACCCCTCTGTTTTAACAGAGCCGGCAAGGTCGCAGTCAAATACCGCAAACAACGGGCTTTCCGGCTGCTCACAATTCAACCGTGCCAGGTCTTTAAGAGCATTACCAAAAGCGCTCCGGTTATCAAGTTTAGCGTCTTTCCCATAGGACAACGGTTCTCCCGTTAGTATGGTGCCGGTACCGCGAGATGACGGGGTGTGTACAAGCGCTGCGACAGGAATTGACCGTTTTTTACTATACGCGCCGAGGTCATTGTCAAGGGAAAGCTCTTTAAGGGCAACATCAAGCTGCTCTTTTGTCAGGGCAACGCCGTGATAAAGCTCTTTGTGCTCCATGAAGGAGACACCTTTGCCCATCACGGTTCTGGCTAATATAACAACGGGCGATGAGGTATGATGAATGGCGGTGTACAGTGACTGGTATATCTCCTGGATATTGTGCCCATCAATTTCCAGCACCTTCCATCCATCGGCCAGAAAATTATCCCTGATGTTCTGCGGCATGACCTCATGGATATGACCGCTTATCTGCAGGTTGTTATTATCAATGATAGCGGTGAGGTTGTGCAGCTTGTACTTCACGGCAAACCGCCTGGCTTCAGAAATCTGACCTTTCTGCTGCTCACCGTCTCCCATGAACACAACGGTATGATATGATTTGCTTTTCAGTTGAGCAGCAAGCGCAAAGCCGCATCCCACGGAGAGTCCCTGGCCAAGGTTGCCGGTACCCCACTCAACGCCCGGTACTGACCGCTCAACATGCCCCTCAAAAATGCTCCCGGTTTTGCGGAATCCGCTTATGGCATCATCTATATTAAAAAATCCTGTTCTGCCAAGAGCAGCATAAACACCGGGCGAGGTATGCCCGTTACTGATGACGATACGGTCACGGTCAGGGTGACCGGGGTTATCAGGGAATATATGCGCGGATGCGTAAAGTGTCAGGTACAGGTCAATAGAGGACATGGAACCGCCGGGGTGTCCGCATCCGGCAAGGGTAGTCATTTTAAGAATATCTCCCCGGCACAGCTGGGCGCGCTGCTGTAATTCTTCTATAGTGCTGGTATCAAGATGTTCAGTATTGAATCCTCGCTGGTGCATCAGGGCCTCATTACGGGTAAGTAAAAAATCAAAAACTTAAAAAATCCAAACTTCAGATTAAAAATCTACCGTTCAAACTCCAGCACAGGGAATTGTCACAGACAACTCAGCTATCATTGTGTTGAGTCTGAGATAGTAGCTGTGGAGATTAAACCGATTGGCGATGAAGATCGATCCCGAAATAGCGGATAAAGAGACAGCAGACAAAAGCCCAATCATCCACCGTCAAGGTGCGGCTTCTCGTGATCTGCAAACCATGCGGCAGGGTCTTCAAAATAGACGAGGGTTTCTTTTAAAGAAAGATAGTGCTCCATTTCCATATCTGCCAGGATGGTGAAAAACCGTTTTTGCGCTGCATCTTCGACGGCATCTCGCAGGCCTGAATAAAACCTGTGTCCCTTTTTCTCAAAGTCAATTGCTATTTTTATTGCCTCTTTGTCATCAATCTCTGCCGAAGGGGCTTTTTCAGCCGTATCAAGAAAATCCTTTAATACATTTTTCAGATTTGAGTTCTTTACCTCCAGGGGGACCGTTTCCGGCCATTTCCCCTCTTTGGATAATTTTTCATGAAGAACCAGAAGCCGCTGGTAGTGCTCATTTTCATCCTGGGCAAGGGTGGCAAACATCAAACGTCCAAAAGAATTGGAAGTTCGCCTGCTGTGCAGGAGATAAAAATCCCGCTCCCGTGACTCGTTGCTGAGAGCAACTTCAATTGACTGTATTGTTTTCTCAGATGTATTTGACATACGTATCCCCGCTCATTACAACACCCAAACTTTAACAGCATTATTAAAATTATTTGATATTCAGATTTTGGACTTTGGTATTTTTGTGTTCCGGCATTATAAAAGTGCCGGCTGAATATGTCAATAAAGAATAAAACCGGCAGGTGTAATAAAAAAAAGCAGGGCATTCAGGCACGCCCTGCTTTTTACTTCTTAACGGTTGTATATTCCCTCTATTTTAGCGCAAAGCCTGGTATTGCACGTACGATCAAAATCAGGCGCTCTTTTTATTTATATAGGCCAGATAGTCATTCCTGAAATGTTTCAACGTTGAAATGATGGGAGTCGGGGCAGTTTTCCCCAGTGCACAGGCTGATGCCTCTGTGATAGGTGCTGCCATTTTTTCAAGGTATGTTAAATACTGCTCGGTCCCCTGTCCGGCAATAATTTCATCCAGCATGTCGCACATGCGGCAGACGCCCTCGCGGCACGGCACGC
>CAIYCZ010000215.1 GCA_903924805.1 uncultured delta proteobacterium
ATAACGGAGACCTACTACTCCGGCTCCGGCGATGGGACGGTGACTTACAACGTTACTGAAAATAATCCAGGTTCCAGCTCGCGAAGCGGAACAATTACCATCGCAGGTTGGACATTGACCATAACCCAGGACGGCACGGGTAGCAGTACAACAGGGTCTGTCACGCCATCGTCTCCGGATGGTTCTGCAGATATTGCTGCTGCAACGGTAATAGTAACAGATACTGTAGATGGGGCCCCTGAAGACCTTCACCCGGCAGGCGTTTTAAGTTTTACCGCAACCGGTATTACTAAGACGGCAGCACAGGTATGCTTTTCTTTCTCCCCCCCGCAACCTACTGATTCAGTCTTCTACAAGATTTTGAATGGAATCTGGTACGAGGAGATTCATCCTGTAAACGAGATGATCCTTTCGGGTCTGACCAACGTCAGCTTTGACGGAACGGGAACGAACCTGTGCTTTACAATCGAAGATAACAGCTTGGCTGACGGCTGCAAAGTGACAGGTATAATCCAGGACCCGATTACCTTCGGCACCCCTGCGCCGCCGGCTGCCACAACCACATCAACCCCTGGAGGCAGTGGAGGCAGCGGAGGTGGAGGCGGCGCTCATGACTGCACGTTTGCTCTTGATCCCACCCTGCAGGATTTCTCCTCCTCGGGCGGCGCCGGGCGTATACAGGTTACTGCCAATCCCTCTCCGTGCATATGGGCATCCTATAGCAAAACACCGTGGATAAAAATTACCTCAGGCACCTCTGATACCTACGGAAGCGGAGAGATTGTCTATACGGTAACAGAAAATACTTCTTCAGAACAAAGGACCGGGAGCATATTTGCATGTTTGCAGGAGATTAGCATAATACAGAAGGGAACGTCTGCCCAGTCATCAACAACAACCTCGGCAACGCAAACTACAACGACCAGCATACCGTACCCACGACCTACGACTACGACCACAACCACCGGGGAAGCTTCCACTACCACCACAACCATAAAGAAATGCCCGCTGCGCCGGTCAGCAGACAGGCAGGAATATATAGACACGCTGCTTGCCGTGCGGGATGGGAAACTGGAGACCTGTTCATTTGGCATGCTCATTACCACCATATACTATAAACATGCAGACGAGGTGTCCCGGCTGCTTGACCAATACCCGCAGCTCGATAACCAGGTGAAACTGCTGACCGCCAAGTATATGCCCGTTGCCCGCGAGCTTCTTGCAAAAGACCGGGTAAAAGTTTCCCAGGCTGCGATTGATGAAATACGGGGCTTCTTAAGTTCCCTCAAAGCGGTGGGCAGCCCTGCGCTTACGCATGATATTTCCCTGATTATTCAGGGAATGCATAATGCGAAAAAGCTTGGAGAGATGGGCGTGACTGTAGAATAGATTTTGCAGATGTAATAATTGTTAGCGGCTACTGCGTTACCGGCGGTTGAGGAATAACTTCCTCAACCGCCTTTTTTCAACTTTTCAGCCACTGATTTACACAGAACTACACAGATTTTATACTATTTTTAAATCCACCCTAACCCTCCTTTTTTCAAAGGAGGGATTTATTACCCCTCTTTTTTAAAGAGGGGGCGGGGGAGATTTTTACCGGCGCACAAGACACTTTCATTCTGTGAGTTTCTGTGTTTTCTGTGGCAAGATATTTCAGCCACTGATTTACAGTAGTCTCTCGCAAAGGCGCAAAGTAAAAATGAATTTAA
>CAIYCZ010000216.1 GCA_903924805.1 uncultured delta proteobacterium
AAATTAAGGAAGTTTAAAGATCAAAAATCCTGAGTTCCTCAAGTTCCAGATTCAATCTTCTTAATGGAAGGTTCCCGTAATTCATCACCAATTTTGTGATACCCCCGTACCTCTCCTGGGGGAAACGGGAACCTTTTCAGCTAAACAAGAGTTACTGCCTGATTCAGTATCCCCTCTGGAAAACTTAAATACCTCGCCCGCTCAGTCTCAATTTTTATAATATACATGTCCCGCACATTCTGTATCTTCATCTTTCGCAGATCTTCCCGTTCCTCAAGGTTTACAACTGTTTTTGCTTCCTGATAGCGCTGTCCATCCCCGGGCTTTATTATCTCTGCCCGTCCCCATATCTGCAGTCCGGTAACCGACTGAAAGCCGGAGTATTCTCCCACAATGCTGAGTGAAACCTGCGGGTTTTCAATGATGTTTTTTACCTTCCCGCCGCCTTCGCTCAATATATAAATGGTAAGACCACGGCTTCGATAGCGGACGGGTGTTGAACGGGGGATGTTCCGGGAACAGGTTGCAAGGGTACAGATTTTGTTATCCATTAAAAACTTTATTATCTTTTCCTTTAATTCTTCCGGGGTTAGCTTTCTGATCCTGCCTTTAATCTGGGTTATAAAATCTTTTTCGAGCAGCTCGTCGTATTCTTTTTCCATGTTTTCTAATCTTTCTTCTTCCATTATTGTGCTCCTCTGACTATGGTTTGCTTTTTCTTTAAAATGATTATTAAAATATGAAAAGGGGGCAACCGTTATATATCAATAACGTAAAGGGATATACCGCCACAAGTAGCACAGAAAAAATAGTGCAGAGAGAGGACTTGACTTCGGCTGGCTCAGTCGATGCCTCACCTCCAAGTGTCTGCGCCATGCCGGGCGCACCATAGCAAAAGGCAGGGCCGTTGCTGGCTCTGCCTTTATATACGTATTAAACATTTAAGAGAAAGGGCAAGAAACCTGTTGCCATGCGACAAGGTCTAAACTTTTATCCCCATCCTCCCGCTGTAATCAAGCCTGTTGAGTAATATCTTGACCTTGTTTTCCCTGAAATACGTATCAGTGGCTTCCCGTGATCCCTTCCAAAAACCATAGTCATCAATTATCACCACTCCGTGTTTAGATAATCGTGGGAATAGATGCAAAAATTCATGATAGGTTGATTCATACCAGTCAGTATCCAGACGAAGGAGCGAAATCTTTTCCGGCATTGTATGGGGGATAGTATCTTCAACCTTTCCCTTGACAAAGACAAAATTATTTTCCGGATACCCCGTGGAAAATAAATTTTTCTTAACTTCTTCTAAGGGCACATAACATAATTTACTATTTTTACTTTCAAATATAGACCACAGCTTGTCTCCGCTTGTGTTTTTATAGTCAACATCTCTTGCACCTGGTTTTACCGAACCTTCATAGGTATCATAGCAATAAATCTTCCTCGACAGGGCATTCATTTTTTTTAAGGTATATGCCATGAGCATTGAACTCCCGCCCCGCCAGACACCACACTCAACAAGATCTCCGGGAATGTCATGATCAATGATATATTTCGTTGCTTGATATAAAGCATACATTCTTTCAACAGACGTTAAAGTGAACCCTTTGCATTTTTTTAAAATATCTACAAACTCCTCCTCCACCATATCTGCTCTTATTAATTTATCAAAGGCTGTACTGAATACCACATACCCTGCAACAATTAATGCCCTTCTTATTAATCTCTCTATTTTAGTCATACTGCCGTATCTCCCTTTTTGTATCCTTGAGATCAGTTGAAGTCTCTGGTCAAGTACATCAAAACAAAAAAACTGATACCTGCCATAATAAACTGAGTCTATTTTTAGAAAACAGCTTATAAACAAAAACCTTCACCAGCACACAGGCTGATAGAGGTTCATTTTAAACTGCCGGAAGGTTTTCTATTGTATTATTCTATTATTCCCGCTCATGAGAATCTCCTCCATAAGCATAAAAATAATACGCTCATTCATAAAAGCAAGTCAATTGTATTATGTGCCACACCTGAGATGGAACTATTCACACTATAACATTTTCTTTTTCCCCTTTACTATCATTTTTACTGGCTATGCCGAAACCTATTCTTTTTAATTGAAAACGGAATGCATTTTTAATAGTATAGTCATGACTAATTCATTGGGGTACTAGTGATGGATACTAAACAAGGGTTGATAGAAAAGATAAAAGCTCTATTAGTGGCAGAGGACATTGACCTTGACTTTCTTAAGAAGCTGGAAGAAAGTGAACTGAAGACTCTGATTGCTTCAATGAGGAGCAGGTTGGAGAATCAAACATGAAGTAAAATTTTAAAAAAGGAGGGGTTAAAATGACAAAGGCAGAACTTGTAGCAAAAATAGCGAAAGATGCTAAAACCACCAAGGCAGCGGCAGACAGAGCAGTGAACAGTTTTATTGATGTGATAACCAGGGCCTTGAAGAAAGGGGATAGGTTGATATTACCAGGGTTTGGGACATTTTCCGTTGCCAAACGGAAAGCCAGGACTGTCAGGCATCCCCAAACAGGTAAACCCATAAAAGTTGCAGCCAAAAAGGTTGTTAAATTTAAGGCGGGTGTTAAATTGGGCAAGGCTGTTCAGTAATCCACCCGAATCAATGTGTACAATAAACGGGGTAACATTTTCCACGGTGTTACCCCTTTTTGGTGTTTACCATATAAAAAGCATGCAGTTGCCACACCACGTTACAGCTATGGAAGCGGTATTACGATGTTATCTGACAAGCGCATAGCGCCAGAATATTTTTTAAAAATATTAAATTATGAACATGTACGAAAGTAATTATTTTGCCATAATTAACAAAATTCTTTTTACTCCCGCATGTTTTTTCGTTCCCGCTCATAACGCTCCAGTCTGCCTTCTGCCTTCATAATTCTTGATTCCATTGCAGCGCTGTTGTAATGTTCCCCGTATGAAAAATAAATCCATCGC
Source organism: uncultured delta proteobacterium (assembly GCA_903924805.1). Classification (GTDB taxonomy): domain Bacteria; phylum Desulfobacterota; class WTBG01; order CAIYCZ01; family CAIYCZ01; genus CAIYCZ01. Next base: position 2,971 of record CAIYCZ010000216.1, read on the forward strand.
ATGGTTTATACTGCTTGTTCTTGTATGCCTTGGCTTTTTCAGCGTTCAGGTGGGTACCCGGAGAATGGGACCGTGGGTGGAGCTTATGGATATATGGGAACACGCGGCAGCAGTTGCCGAGATAGCCGCCAACCCCGCTTCTCCGCAAAACCCGCTGCTCGATCTGCCGGGCAGCACGTCGCCACGGTTTACCCCTTATATAGTGGCTCTGGGAATACTATCCAGGGTTTTGCATATATCAGCATACAGCATGCTTTATGGTGCCGGTTTTTTAAATCTTGCTATTTTCTGCTGTGCTCTTTATGCCTTCATCCATCGCTGCGTGCCCGGTTCTACGGCACCGGCTATAACCTGGCTGTTTATGCTTTCCCTGTGGGGCGAAGGGTGGCGATACTCCAGTGAATACTGTCTGGTCACTTTTATCTCTAACCTTGCCTATCCCTCATCTGTTGCATTCAGCCTGTCCATACTCAGTCTTTTCCTGCTCCTGAAAGATATTTCCCGGGGAGACCGAAAAAGTGCTGCTGGTTATCTTCTGCTCTCAGTCATAGTTTTTACAACCCATACCCTGACGTGGTTGTTCCTTGCGTTAACCTCGGCCATCGTATTATGTACCAGTAAATCTAAACGCAGAGGATGGTATCTGCTGCTCATTTCCCTGTGTGTTTCTCTGCTGTCTGGAATTGTCTGGCCATATTATGATCTGCTCCATCTCATACAGCAGTCCCTGTCCGGGCCGTCGTGGTATGAAACCACCGGGTATCTGTATACCAGTATCATACGCAAGGCCGGCCCATCACTGTTTCTGCTGCCGATACCTTTTTTATTCCTGCTGAAACGACAATTTATTTTCCCCGCCCTGTCATTCTTTGCGTGCCTTGTTGTTTACGTAATAAGCTATTGTTGCGGCATAGTGCTGCTTGACCGTTATATCTATTGTGCGCTCTTTTTTCTTCACGTATGCGGCGGAATTTTTGTTGCCGGGTCTCTGCAGAAAAAACAAAAGCTCAACAGGATACCGGCATCGGCGATTCTTGCCATCGCTGTACTATGTTTTTGTTATCAGGGGACAAAGCTCTGCCTTGAGCTGTCGGGAAGGTATATTGATTATGGGACGCTCTTTACCATAAAACGCTATGAGGACCCGGTAGAAAAACTCCTGCCGCTGAGAAACAGGATGGCTGCGCGATCGGTGGTAATCTCTGACACCCTTACGTCCTGGACACTGCCGGCGCTGTTTAACGTCAAGGTAGTCAGCCTGCTGCATAACAACCCGCTGGTAGCAGACAATGCCAAACGATGCCGTGATGTAGAATTGTTTTTCAGAAAAGAAACAGGCCTGTTGAAAAGGCAGGAGATAGTGAGGGGCTACGGTGTTTCTTACATCCTCCTCAATAAATCACCACGTCCCTGGGATGGCGCCCCGCGAACACCAGAGGGCATTGCCGGTGAGCTTAAACAACTGGGGCGCTGTATGTATGAAGATGAAAACCTTGTGCTGATTCGTATCAGTTAACCGCTCCTTACAACTCTTCTTTATATTCTTCAAATTCTATTTCATCTTCTGACTGAGCATCCAGAGAGCCGTATCCCATAGCCTGTACCATCTCCGGATAGGAAGATTTATATGCGGGCGGCAAAATTTCTTCCATATCAAAAACCGTCCCCTCCGGCACCGGCTGCTTCATGACCGCATCAATGTACTTCTCAGTCTTCACCAGCATATCCTGGGACAGCGGCTCAGCATGCTCCTTTACCTGAGCCTGAGCCATCGCCACGCACATAACTTCCTCTGCCAGCCGCTCATAGTCATTGTGCCCGTTGGAGCGCTTATCATAGACACCAACCGGCAGCCCGTAATCAACCGTCTCGCGCAGGCGGATATTATAGCGGATGATGGTATTGAACACATTTTCTCCGAATTCAACCTTTACCTCCTCCAGCACCCGCCGCGAGTATTTGGTCCTGCTGTCATACATGGTAACCAGTGCCCGGCTCGTAATAGCATGTCCCAGTTCATCCTTGAGCATCATGGTAAGCTCTATGAGCTTTGCCACCCCGCGCAGCGAAAACAGACTCATATCTATCGGGATAATGACCTCCTGGCACGCACGCAGCGCATTAACACAGAGAAGGCCGATGCTTGGAGGGCAGTCAATAATAATATAATCATATGCCTGCTTGAGTCCCCGGATCGCCTGCAGCAGCCGGTCTTCTCTGCCCGGCTGGCCGGCAAGCTCCTGCTCTATTGCACTGAGAATCACGCTTGAGGGAGCAAGGTCAAAATGCTCATTGACGGGAACCGCAATGTCGTCAATCCCTGCTGCTTCGCTGCGGGTTGGTGTTAAAACATCATACATGTTTTTTTCAAGCCCGGAGGGCTTTACCTTCAGACCCATGGTGGCATGCGCCTGTGGATCGCAGTCAATGAGCACGACCTTTTGTCCGCGGATTGACAGAGAATATGCAAGATTGATTGCCGTTGTCGTTTTACCACATCCCCCCTTTTGGTTGGCAATTCCGATAGTGCGCATGAGCTCCCTCCTTATAACAAAATAGTTTGATTTTTAGACCACAGGTCACAGAGGTAAAAGGAAAAAGCTGGTGGCTGACAGCTTTTTTCCCTTTTTGGTATTCTTTATGATTCTCTTTTTTATCAAAGGTGAATTTTTCGTCAAGCAAAAAATACTATATATGGGGTATTATTTTAATTCAACCACTATTAATTGTAATTTAGATGCCGGGGTTCGGGACTGGTGGTTCGGGGTTAGAGATGTTTTTTAAAGTTGGAATGAAAAGTTTAAAAGGTACTGGCAGGAAACAAATCAGGATGTTGTTTTTTTCTTAAGCACGCTCCACATGCTGAGGGCGGCTGCGATAAGAAGAACTGCAAGGACCTGGGAGACCGGGTACTGTCCAAAGATAAGATAGCCGCGGGGATCGCCGCGGAATGATTCAACGATGAGCCGCAGGAACGAGTAGATGATAATCCAGAGCAGTGCCAGCTCACCGTCAAAGGTTTTCTTGTTGCGCATGGCACAAAGGATAAGAAACGTAACAAGCGCTGCTGCAGAGGCATAGAGCTGTGTCGGGTGCAGGGGAACGCCAATCCGCCCAAGGCTCTGCGGATTAGTGAAGGTGACTGCCCAGGGATAGGCACATTCTTTTCCATAGCAGCAGCCGGCAAAAAAGCACCCGATCCTCCCGAAGAATTCGCCCAGAGCAAGTGACGGGGCAAACAGGTCAAACGTTTTCCAGACCGGCATCCGGTGTTTTTTCATATACCAGACGCCCGCAATAAAAGAGAGGATAAAGCCGCCAAAAAAAGTGAGCCCGCCCTGCCATACCTTAAAAATATCAAGCAGGTTGCCCCGGTAGGCATCCAGATTGGTGATAACATAGAAAAGCCGTGAACCCACAATTGCGGCCAATATGATGTAAAAGGCAAGGTCAAGGATGAGCTGGGGGTCACTGCCCTGACGCCGGCCTTCGCGGAGGGTAAAGCTTATTCCTGCAAGAAACCCTATGGCAACAAAAAGACCGTAGGATTTTATGGAAAAGCCGTAAAACTCAAAGATGATGGGATGCACGTATGAATATCCTTTTTTATATTAAAAGGGCAATTTTTGGTCTTACTATTATCCCGACTGCTTTTTCACTGACAGTCCCAGCAGCATATCCAGGGCAAGAAGCACAATTCCCACACTTATGGCAGAATCGGCAACATTAAATGCCGGCCAGTGGAATTTTTCATACCAGTGCACATCAATAAAATCAACAACCTCACCGAAGCGGAACCGGTCAATCAGGTTCCCGACAGCACCGCCCAGGAGCAGGGAAAAACAGAGCACCTGCAGCCGCGAACCTTCTTTAATCTGGAACGTAAAATAAACGATGATAAAGATTGCCACGCCTGATATGAGGATGAGCATGGGGATTTTATACTGGCTGCCGGTCTGGGTCAGGAGGCCGAACGCAATGCCGGGGTTGCGGATATGAACGATGTGGAAAAAATCACGAATGATTTCTATCTGATGATGAATCGGGAGGGTCTGGCAAATGATGTATTTGCTGAGCTGATCCAGCCCGATGATTAAGCCTGCAATGAAAAGGACGGTCAGATATTTTTTCACGCTGCGCTGCCATCAAATGCGCTGAGAACAGCTGCACATCGCTCACATGATGCCGGATGCTTATCATCCGCACCAACCCGGGGTGAATACTTCCAGCAGCGCTCGCATTTTTCCCCTGAAGCTTCTGTGATACGTATATCCATATCGGCAATCAGGTTTTCAAGCGAAAACTCATCCCCGCCTTTCTTCACCTCAAGTGCTACCTGAGAGACGATAAACAGGTCCGGAAGCTCCTGCTCATAGGTCTGCAAAAATGCGTGCAGCGTGCGGGGCGCGCCGAGACAGACCCGTGCTTCCAGCGCATTGCCAATCAGTTTTGCAGCCCGTGACTCCTCGAGGTTTTTGAGCACCCGCTCCCTCACCAGGAGCAGCATGCCCCACCGTTCAGCAAGGCCCGGGTTATTGAACTCTTCCGGCAATTCAGGGAATGCGGCACAATGCACGCTTTCTTCTCTGCCGGGTTGCGCGGGCAGATATTTCCATGCCTCGTCTGCGGTGAATGAAAGTATCGGGGCGCACAGCCGCAGCAGGCTTTCAAGAATTGCAAAAAGGGCGGTCTGCGCGGCTTTCCGCTGCGGTTCGGATGCGGCAGAACAGTAAAGCCGGTCCTTTAAAATATCGAGATACACCGCGCTCATGTCATTGATGCAGAAGTTACTGATGCTGTGATAAACCGTGTGATACTCATGGGAGCGATAGGCCTTCAAAACCCTGTTGATGAGCACATAGAGCTGGTGGAGTGCCCACTGATCAATCTCTTGCAACTGTGCATAGGGAACGCGGTGAGCTGCCGGGTCAAAATCAAAAAGGTTGCCCAGCAGGAACCGGCAGGTGTTCCTGATCTTCCGGTACGCTTCCGACAGGCGCTTCAGGATGTCAGGAGATATGCGCATATCCTCGCGGTAGTTTTCAGATGCCACCCACAGCCGCAGCACTTCGGCGCCGTACTGCTTGATGACTTCTTCGGGCGCTATAACATTGCCCTTTGACTTGGCCATCTTTTCGCCCTTGCCGTCCACCACAAAACCGTGGGTGAGGACCGCGCGGTATGGTGCGCGCCCTCTGGTACCGACACTCACCAGCAGCGAGCTGTGAAACCAGCCGCGGTGCTGGTCGCTTCCCTCAAGATACATATCGCAGGGGCTGCCAAGCTCTGCCCGCTTTTCAAGAACCGCAGCATGGCTCACCCCTGAATCAAACCACACATCAAGAATGTCTGTTTCTTTTCTGAATGTGCGTGCCCCGCACTGGGCACACGCTGTCCCTGAAGGAAGCAGTTTGTCTTCCTCCCCTGCAAACCAGATATCGCTTCCCTGCTGCTCAAACATATCCGCCACATGATTGATTATAGTAGCGTCCAGCAGCAGGTGACCGCAGGCGGTGCAGTAAAACGCCACAATGGGAACGCCCCATGCCCTCTGGCGCGATATGCACCAGTCGGGCCTGTTTTCAACCATGCCATAGATGCGCTCCCTGCCCCAGTGCGGGATCCATTCCACCTGCTGGATGCATTCCAGAGCCCTGCGCCGCAGGTCATTTTTCTCCATGGAGATAAACCACTGCTCGGTAGCGCGGAAGACAACCGGGTTCTTACACCTCCAGCAGTGGGGATAGGAGTGGACAATGTCTTCCTCCTTGAGAAGCGCGCCGGTTTCACGCAGTTTTTCGTTAACCGCCTTGTTGGCA
>CAIYCZ010000217.1 GCA_903924805.1 uncultured delta proteobacterium
CATGATGGAGCGGCCTGTTTCGTTCTGGGCCCCGGCTTTCAAGATTCAGCCGCAGCTTTTCCTGCGCCTGTCCCGGCAGGTGATGGCGCAGCAGCCCGGAGGGGAGACTCATGACCAGCTTTCAACCCTTGTGCTGCATCCCGTTACCCTGCCCGTGCGGGAGGCGGCCGAGAGCATCAAGCTCAGCCTTGCCCTGCTTTCGGCAAAACGAAACGATGTGTACCCCGATCTTGCTCGAGCGAAAATTGCCATGCACGGGTATGAGATCGTTTATTTCCCCTTTACCGCGGCGGCAACAGAGCTTGTCCATCAGGGCCTGTGCCTTGCCATAGGACGCACGGCCTTAAATTTTGGCAGCAGTATCTAAGATAAGAATACGCGACTTTTCTGGCCGGCATGGTTTTAAGTAGAGCAATGAGATGATTCTTTATCGGTTGTAGAAATAAAAAAATGTATAAAATAATAAAACCGCTTACCGGGCTACTGCTTATCGGCAGTGCCATCTGGGCATACACTACATGTGATGTGACGGGGCTTTTCAGCCTGGATGGGATTACGGCACTTGTCAATTCCCTTGGCGCGCTGGGCCCGCTGGCATTCATCGGCCTGTGCATTGCAGGCGTGTTTCTGCATATGCCAGAGTTTGTTCTGATTGCTGTCGGCGGCGTGCTGTTTGGCGGGGTGAAAGGATGTATCTACGGCTGGATCGGCGCGCTTGCGGGCTCGACGTCAACGTTTCTCTGCGTGCGCTATTTCATGCGCGACACGGTTCAGAAATCACTGGATGGGAAATTCAAGCGCCTGGATGCTCTTGACAGCCGTCTTGCCGAACAGGGTTTTCAGACCGTGCTCATGCTGCGGCTGGTGCTTTTTATGGCCCCGCCGCTCAACTGGCTCATAGCGCTCACGCGCATAAAGTTTCCCCATTATTTTGCAGCCTCGGCTCTCGGCATTATCCCTGGCGTAGCCGTGACCTGCTATTCTGCCAATACAATTGCCAGGGCGAAATCATTGGTCGATGTTTTCACCCTGGAATTCGCCCTGCCGTTTTTTTTGCTGGTTACTTTGGTTCTCGGCAGCACCCTTGCCACCCGGCGTCTGCTGGGCAGCAGGCAGGAAACATAAATCATGGGCTCCATCACCATAACCTCAGGCACCTTGCGGAGCAGGCGCACACAGACGCCCGTAGGCAGCCAAACGCGGCCCCTGCTCACACGGCTCCGGGAGAGCCTATCAGATATTCGGCCCCCGTCTGCGCGGAGATGACGGAATTTGAATTATGATAATTACGAGGCCTGAATCTTTCGGGCCTTTTTTATTGTGTGCTGCCATCGTGCATGAGAGTGCCGGGCACGACATAATCGGGCGTGCGTATTTCGGGCTGTGATTGCAGGATGATCCGAACATGTTCCATGTTGATTTCCCTCATGTACTTCTGCTTTTTTTTGGCAACAGAGCGTGCCAGGCGGGTTCCCTCCTGCGAATCTCTTTCCAGCGCTTTTAAGCCGGGGGCAATGCAGGTAGCCGGGATGCTGCAGTAGCTGAACAGCTGAGAAACCAGTTCCTGCGGGGATTTGATGATATCTTCGTAGAGTACCGCTTTTACATCGATGCCCGTGCGGTACAGTGCGACATAGGCCTTCATAATGGAAAGCCAGGCAATGCACAGAAGGCCGGTCCACCCGGTTTTAAAAATTGTTGCAAGGGGATACTCGTTGATGCAGGGAAAGTAGTCCAGCAACGATGTTTTATAGCGTTTCATGAGATATGTCAGGAGCATCCTGCTGAGCACGGTATCCCGCAGCAGGCTCAAGACACCCGCAATGGAAAATGCCCTGATAAAAGATTCGATCACCGGCTTGGCATTGCGGTATAAAAAGATACCCTTGGCATCCGGCAGCACGGTGTGGATCATTTCGCCCATTTCAATACAGTACCCCCGCGGCTTTATTAAAATCCGCTGCTTGCCTGCTGTTACCGTGCTTGAGGAAAACAGCTTGAAGCAGGACAGAAGCAGTTTTTCAACATACGCCTTTTGCGCAGGAGATTTCTGAGCCAGCAGTGAGAAATCCGACAGGATATCGGGCTCAGAAATAGCAACCGTATCCGGATCGCCGGCAAATATTTGAGTTAGCAGTGTTGAGCCGGCTCGGCCGACCGTGTACAGAAAGAGAAATTTTTTATCAGGATAGGGCTGCGCCTCTGTGAGCCTGATAAAATCGTCAAAGCTGAGCGTTACTACTTTTGTTGCATGCTCATATTGAGCAAGGTAATAAAAGGGGGCTGCCGGCAAATCCAGACCCGGCGGTGTTTCCACAAAGACTATATTTTTGTTTTTGACATCAGCGCAGTACATGCTTATCTGCGGACTTTGCAGTATAAGCTGCGTATCAACCGGCGAGCCTTCACTCAGGGTAAAGGCATTGATCGATGCGGGCATTTCAGGAAACCATCGCCGCTTTTTACCGATGATGGTGTGTGTTAGTGCTGTCATAGCGCGCTCCGGGTGCTTTGTCCTGAACAGGAAGTTTCCATAGTATTACCCTGCTTCGCCATATTTATAAAGCTCAGCCTGCCATGTCGCAAGTTTTAATTTTCCCGCTGCAGAGCGCGGGATATGAGCGTAGACAACTATGCCGCCGCTTGCATCGGGAGAGGGGAACAGCTGCAGCACCCAGGGGATTGGTATAATGGGAACCTCGGCACGGAAAGGCCGTGCGCCGTCAAACTGAGCATTATAAAGCGGCAGCCGGCTCAGGTTGCTGATCATGCAGTCGCCGGCATACGGGTCGATGTCAGCATAAATCCGGTACATGGCTTTATCATGTTCATGCCGCCCCAGCCACAGCATCTGCTGGCTGAGATGCTCTCTGTCGATGGCGGCAATCCGCTGTTTGCATTGATGTGCCAGTGAGGAAAGATCTGCGCTTGCAAGCTCGGCCTGCTGTGCCGAGAGCTCAACGTGTGCAATTGCGTTGCCAAAATAGTGGTCAGCGCGGGGATGATCGATTTTGGACCGCACGTTGGCCGGAATCAGAAGCTTGCGCATGGCCTTAGTATCTGCAGAGGGGTTAAGTTGTGCGCAGAACTGCCACAGGTGGGCGTTCAAAGCATCATTGCGTGATATCGGCCCAAGCCGCTGCGCAGCATTTTTTATCGCCATGACCTGGTTGCGGGTAAAGGGAAGCACGTGGCATACAACCGAGCTTTGCCCCAGTAAGAATCTGCTGAATAATGTGCACAATTGCCAGGCCGTCAGGCGGCGGAATCCTCTGCAGGTTTCAGGATGTTCACCATGGTTAAGAGCCGTTCCGTCGGCCGCATCAGCGGTACAAGCAAGAAGGCTGCGGTCATGTAAGGGCGGGCTCACCGGCTGACCTTCATGAACCCGGGACCAGTGGTTGATAAAATAATAAAAGCTGAGCCCGTCTGTCAGCGCATGAGAAAAAGAAATGCCCAGGGCGCTCCCGCCCCCCTTGAACCGTGTAATTCTGAATGTTGCCAATGGTCTGTTTTTAAGCGGCAGTTGCAGCGGATTAATTCTTTCGATGAAATCATATACCGCGTAGGTTTCACGCAGGCCGCTGCTTATGTCAAGCATAGTCCGGTCACTTTCGCAGACGGTTAATAGAGCTCCTGCATGGGGATAGTTAATTGCCAGGAACCCGGCTGATGCCCTGCGGAGTTGGCCGCAGAGCTGCGGAAACGCATATAACGCTTGCCGCAAGGACTGGTGCAGGCGGGCAGAATCCAGCGTGTGCTCATAGAAATAGACTATTTCAAGCAGAAACCAGGATTCAAAATGATCAAGAGCATTTAAACAGAAGCGTGCACCGTCATTGGTTGCCGGCTTTATTCTGATATTTTCAACCGTTCGGAGGCGGAGAGCTTTTGATATCACATCTATTCCTGCAGGGTCGGGGCTTCATGCATTGCCGGATGAATCCGGGATGTGCGTAAAATGAATTTTATCCAGAGTATCCATTTGTTTTATTAAATCTTATAGTATACATATATACCAATATTGCAACCCTGTTTAGAGCCTGATCTTTACCCGCATTTATGTCTGGACACAAGGGGCGTTGCGCTAATTGAAAAATTTGCAGAAGGTGCATTTAAAAAAACAAAATCAGCATAAAATAATATGTTTTCCCGGTTCCCCGCCTCCGCGGAAATAACAAATTTTAAACACGCACCTTAACTATGGTCATCCCCGCGGAGGCGGGGAACCAGTTTTTGTATCTTTTATAAGAATTCATACTCAGTTCTCCCTGTGTCCTGACATAAAGGTGGGACATTGTCAGGTTTAGAGCGGAGGTAC
>CAIYCZ010000218.1 GCA_903924805.1 uncultured delta proteobacterium
AGGAAGATAAAGGGATCTCCTTTCCCGTGCTAATATGTGGGTTGCAGAAAACAAACACATACAGCACAAAGAAAGGAGATCGCAATGGAACAAGTATATTACGCAGGGCTGGACATTCACAAGAAAATAATCGCATTTTGTATCAAGCAGGCAGACGGGACAATAGTGGCAGAGGGCAAAACTGATGCAAGCAGAAAGGCATTAAAGCAGTGGGCTGCAAGCACTCCCGGACCATGGATCGGGGCAATGGAGGCCACGTTATTTACGGGCTGGGTGTATGATTTTTTAAAGCCCTATGCCCGGCAGCTGCAGGTGGGCAATCCGCTGATGATGAAAGCAATAACCGCGGCAAAGAAGAAAAGCGACACGCTTGATGCCCGGACGATAGCAGATCTGGTGCGCTGCAATCTGTTGCCCTGCTGCCATATGGCATCTGAGGAAATGCGGGATTTAAGGCGGGTACTGCGGTATCGCAACCTGCTGGTGCGGCAGGCGGTGCGGATGAAGAACAGGATGGCAACACTGCTGATGGAGACCGGGCAGGAATACAACAAGAAGAAGCTGCACGGGGCGAAGTATTTCAGAGGGCTTTTGGAGAAGATTCAGGATGTGCCGGAATCGTTTAAAGAAATTCTTCAGATGAGCCGTGGAGCCCTTGAGCTGTTTGAGAGCTGTCAGAAGCGCTTACTGAAAGGGCTGGTGAACAATGAAGTGCTTCGGGAGCGGGTGCAGCGGTTAATGAGCATTGAAGGTGTGGGAGAGGTAACCGCGCTGAGCTGGGCACTGGAGATCGGGGATGTGCAGCGGTTTACCTCAATCAGAAAGGCAATCAGTTATTGCGGGCTGTGTTCTGCACAGGTTGAGTCAGGGGGTAAAGTTACACGGATGCCGCTGTCAAAGCAGCGCAACAAGCACCTGCAGTGTGTGCTTATAGAGGCTGCCAAGCTTGCCCCGCTCTATAACAGGGAGCTTGCCGATGTTTATAACAAGGAACAGCAACGGGGAAGCAATCACAATCAGGCAACCATTACCGTGGCCCGCAAGCTGGTGGCCTTTTTGCTGGCAGTAGATAAAAGCGGGAAGGCCTTTGTAAAGAAAGCTGAACAGCAAGCAGCATAGACATAGTGACACCAATGGCCATCATCCCGTTGGTCCGGGCAGAATTAGGGACTGTGCTATGGGGACATCCCCCTGATGCACCGTTGTGGCTGATTCCCGGTCAGCGGGTTGATCTTAACTCAATCATCGGCGATAAGCATAAAGCTTTGATGCCTGCAAATGGATGTCTGGTCGCGCTTGGCCGTCGACCCACAACAGATAAAAAATGATGGCCCGGAGAAGCTGTGATGCTACAGGAATAGAAGACTACATATACAGGGTCAGAGGCATGTTTTTTGGTTTTTTTGAATAAGGCTCATAAAACGGCTTTCATAAATGCCCTACAGTAAACGATCTCCCCGTGGGGAGATATCCTGGGTAGGGGAAAAAAGGCACGTTAGGGCAAAACTGATTGACTTGAACAACCTGTTATATGCACGGGATTGGTGCGTCTTACTTTAAATCTTGGGAAAAATCTCCTTTTTCCCCTTGACTTTTCGTATCATGGATGTCCCCGAATACGGTCGCCCGAATACGGTCGCTCCAAACCATATTGCTCGACCATGTGGTAGAGGTGCTCTGCTTGCCGTCAGAACACGTCACATTGCCATATGTTATTCATGTGCTGAATGTTCTGTGACCTCAGGCTTAATAAATTTTTTTACCATTTCTTCGTATGCCGCATGGTTCATTTCTGGTAGCTTTTTTAAAATTGCTATGATTCCCCAAATCTGATTCCCCATGGTATGTTTTATGCTGCCCTTTTTAGACAAGGAATAACAGCTGGATGTTTACCGCATGTTACCGTATCCTCTATCCCATATTTTGGGTCAAGCCGGTCAGCATGGAGTAATTTGTATGGAATTGATTCCATATGTATATGGAATCAATTCGGCGTGAAAAGAAATTTTGCAGCCTTTGTCTGATTCTTCTTTTTTATGTAAAATTTTTTGAGTTTTGCAATTGGCTCTTAATAAAAAAATATCTGGTTATCTCCAAAGCTGAAGTTGCAAGAGCTTTTGACCTTATATGACAAAATGGTCGGCTACACTGGTAGAAAAACCTGAGAAGAGGAGACCAGTGATGACCGAATTTATAATAACTGAAGATTTTCCAAAAAACGAAGCTGAATTTGACAAACGATTCTCTACTGAAGATGCCTGTTTTGCATATCTATTCGAACGGCGATGGCCGCACGGTTTTATTTGCAAGAGATGCGGGCATGAACAATATTGGTATAGCGCCCGGCGATTATATATCTGCAAAAAATGCGAGCAGCAGCATTCGCTTATTGCCGGAACCATACTGCAAAACAGCAAAAAGCCTATAACCAGCTGGTTTAAAGCAATGTGGTGGTTCACAACCCGCAAAAGTGGCGTGAATGCTATCAACTTAAAGGACCTCCTGGGGTTGGGCAGCTATGAAACTGCTTGGAGTTGGCTGCAAAAGCTGAGAAGCTGTACGGTATGTCAAGGGCGTGAAAAGCTTACCGGCAAAGTTGAAGCCGATGAAATTTATATTGGTGGTCAAGAAAGCGGAGGCAAAAGAGGCCGGGCCACTGAGCATAAATGTGCTGTTGCAATTGCTGTAGAAAAGAAAGGCAGAAAGCTTGGCCGCATACGACTGCAGGTTATAGATGACTGCTCTCAGGGCAGCTTGCACGATTTTATCAACA
>CAIYCZ010000219.1 GCA_903924805.1 uncultured delta proteobacterium
GATTTCGCGCGCCTTGCATCCGGATGTTTTTGACCAGCCTGGGGAAAAACTACTTTTTCAACAACCTGTTAGACAATCTTTTTCCTCATCCGGGCAAGACTCAAGCTGAAGATGGTAATGCCAAGCAGCAGCAGAAACAGCGCCTGGTCCCAGAGAACTTCTACGCCCACCCCTTTCAGGAAGATTCCCCGTACAATGATGGCAAAATACCTGAGCGGCAGCAGGTAGGTAAGCCACTGGATAACCTGCGGCATGTTTTCAATGGGAAAGATAACGCCGCATAACATATTCATGTTGAGGATGAAAAAAAACGTGACAATCATCGACTGTTCCTGGGTGCGGCACACGGTGGAAATAAAGATGCCAAGCCCCAGCGTGGTAAACAGGAAAAATCCGGAGAACAGAAACAGCAGCGGGATGCTGCCCTTGATGGTGATATCAAATATTAAAATAGCTGCAACAATGATGACCGCTACATCCACAAAACCGATGAGGATAAACGGGATGAGCTTGCCCATCAGCAGCTCGCTGGGCCGTATGGGGGTTACCAGGAGCTGTTCAAGGGTGCCGATTTCTTTTTCCTTAACCAGGCTCAGCGCGGTGAGGTTGGTCGTCACAATCAAAAGTATCATGCAGATGACACCAGGCACAAAAAAGTCCTTGCTTTGCAGGGCAGGATTGTACCAGATGCGTATCGCATCATCCACGAGCATGGTTTTCCCGATTTCGCGGCGCCATGACCCCAGGAAATCACCGGCCATGAAGGAGGCAGTATCAATGCTCTCCAGGACCAGTTTTGACGAAAACTTCTGGGATATGATGCTCACGTAGGAGAGGCCGATGGTTGCTCCGTTTGAATCAGACCCGTCAACGAGAACGTGAACCTGGGCCCGGGCACCTTTTCTGAGGTTTTTCTCAAAATCAATGGGGATATCCAGACCTATCTTGATTTCTCCGGCATCAAGCAGGCGGCACAGCTCATTGCGGTTTTTGACCCGGTAGCACACGTTAAAATAGCCGTTATAGGAAAACGCGTTAGTGTACTGGCGGCTCATGAAGCTGTTGTCCTGATCAAGCACGCCGGCAGGGATGTGTTTTATGTCAAAGGTTGCCGCATACCCCAGGATGATAAGCTGAATGATAGGGGCAGTAAAGAGCAGCGGGAACATTTTTTTGTCCCGCTTCAGCTGGAGAAGCTCCTTAATGGTTATGGAAAAGATTCGCCTGAAATTCATTTTCTACGCTACCCGTTTTTTAAATCTCATGGAGCACAGGGCAAGAAGTGCCACGGCAAAGCCCATGAGGATGAGGACCTGTGGGTAAAGAATAGAGATTCCGACCCCTTTCAAAATAATACCCCGCAGAATAATGATAAAATACCGCACCGGCAGCATATAACTCACCCACTGAATGGCGAGTGGCATGCTGGTTGTCGGAAAAATAAGGCCCGAGAGAATGATGGAAGGGAGTATGGTAGCCAGAAAGCTCATGAGCCATGCAGCCTGGCAGGTGTTGGCGATGCTTGAGATGAACAGGCCCATGCCAAGTGCCGAAGCCAGGAACACCAGTGACAGCAGCAGGAACAGCAGAAAGTTGCCTCTGAACGGAACATCAAATATATATTTGCCCAGAAGGACGACCATAATAAGATCAATAAAAGCGATGATGATATAGGGAACAATCTTTCCGATCATGAGCTCAAAGGGCTTGAGCGGAGAGACCATAATGGCTTCAATGGTACCGCGCTCTTTTTCCCGTACGATGGAAACCGACATGGCGACAGCGCCTACCACCATCATAATAAGACCGATGAGCCCGGGGACCATGAAATTGACGCTTCTCAGCTCCGGGTTGTACCAGATGTTGGGACGCACATCGAGTGCCGGAACGACACTGCGCGTCATCCCGTTAGTTCTCAGCAGTTCAAACAGAACGTCCTGGGAGTGCTGCTGCATGATAGTCCGGACATAGCCCATGACAACCGTTGCCGTGTTATTATCCGTGCCGTCAATGAGTATCTGCACCGGCGTGCTTTTGCCCTTAAATATATCCCGCTGGAAGTTATTCGGTATTTTAATGATAGCTTTCACCTCCCCGCGGTCAAGGAGCCTGCCAATTTCATGTTCAGAGGACAGGCGCTGCTGCAGGTCAAAATAGCCTGAGGTGACGAACCGGTCAACGAGCGTGCGGGAATTTTCAGTCCGGTCATTATCCAGCACGGCAACCGGTATCCGGCGAATGTCGAGGTTAATAGCATAGCCGAAAATGAAGAGCAGGAAGGCAGGCAGAATAAACAACATTACCAGAGCTATCGGGTCCCGGAGGATCTGGATAATTTCCTTGCAAATGACAACGTAGATTCTGCGGAACATGGTGCGTTAGCCGTTGCTGCTTTTTTTTGAGAGGGCAACAAACACATCTTCAATGGATGGCTGAATCTGTTTCAGGCTGTCAACTGAAAGCTGTTCAGAGTCCAGGGCAGCCCGCAACAGCGGGATAGCCTCCCGGGCATTTGCCACCACCAGATGAATCTCGTCGCCATACAGGTTTACATCTTTTATCAGTTCATGGGTGCGCAGGAATTTATAGGCGTGGTTTAAATCAGCGCATTTCAGGCTCAGGATGTGTTCGTCAACCAAACTTCTTTTCACTCCCTCCGGTGTATCGCAGGCAACCAGGTCGCCCTTCCAGATGAAACCGATCTGGTTACACCGTTCAGCCTCTTCCATGTAATGAGTGGTGATAAACAGGGTGGTTCCTCCATGGGCAAGCTCATAGAGAAAATCCCAGAGGATTCTCCGTGACACCGGATCGATCCCTGCGGTCGGCTCATCAAGAAAAATGATCTGCGGCCGATGCACCACCGCACAGGCAAGGGCCAGCCGCTGACGCCACCCGCCGGAGAGCTTTGCTGCGAGGCGCTTGCGATACGGGCCCAACTGCAGAAGCTCCACGACCGTTTCAATCCGCTGGGCCGCAAGCTTTTTCTCAGGAATGTAGAGGCGTGAATAGAACTTGAGGTTTTCATCGACGGTAAGGTCCTGATAGAGGCCAAAGCTCTGTGACATGTAGCCGATAATCTTTTTAATCTGCTCGGATTCCCGGTTGATATCGAACCCGCCCACCTGCCCCTCGCCGCTGGTAGGCTCAAGTATGCCGCACAGCATGCGGATGGTGGTGCTCTTACCCGCGCCGTTGGGGCCGAGAAAGCCGAATATTTCCCCCTTTTCAATGGACAGGTTGAGGTTATTAACGGCGGCAACCCGGTCAAATTTCTTGGTCAGATTTTTTGTTGAAATTGCTGGCATGGTAGAGAGTGTCTTGACGGGACTTTCGTGTGCCTACTGCTCTGCGGCAGTAATCACCACGTCTGCCGGCATGCCCACTTTGAGCAGTTCTTTTGCGTTATCTATCTTCACTTTAACGGCATAGACCAGTTTTACCCGTTCTTCTTTGGTCTGGATGTTTTTAGGGGTGAATTCAGCCTCGGAGGATATGTAGGTGACCCTGCCCGGAAAAGCTTTGCCCGGAAACGAATCAACAAATACTTCAGCTGCCTGTCCCAGCCTGATCTTGCCCAGGTTCTTTTCTGAAACATATGCCATGATCCACATGTCCTGAAGATCAGTGACAGTAGCCAGCAGGCTTCCCGGTGATACGAGCTCTCCCGGTTCCACGTAGCGTTCCTGCATAATCCCCTTGGAAGGGATAACCACCGTGGCATCTTTGATAGTTCTCTGAATGAGCCGTATTGCTGCTTCGGCACTCTCCTTTGCTGCCTGAGCGCGGGCAATATCTTCTTCGCGATAACCTTTTTTAAATATATCAGAATCATTTTTTGCCATATTATAGCGCTCCAGAGC
>CAIYCZ010000220.1 GCA_903924805.1 uncultured delta proteobacterium
AAGGTTAAACGGTAAACAGGAGTTTATTTTAAAAATTAGACCTCTCAGCCAGGTAATCTCTTAATCTATAACCTATTCAATGGTATGCCCAGATTTTTAATAGATAAAAATAATATCTTAAACAACAGAATCACCATTGACGGTGAGGAAGCCAGACATATAGCACAGGTGCTCCGGTTCCGGGCAAATGACCCGATTGCCTTATTTGACAGGGAAGGGACCGTTTATCAAGGTGTAATAGCAAAAACAGGCCGCCGGCAGGTACAGGTAGAAATTATTGACAGAATGGTCACTGCACAGGAGGATGGTAAGAGAATCATACTGGGACAGGCGCTGCCCAAGTCAAAGAAGATGGATTTAATTGTGCAGAAGTGTACCGAACTCGGTATATCAGAAATTATTCCTTTTTATTCCGCACGGAGCATACCCCGGTTTGATGAAAGAAAGGCAGGTGACAGGGTACGGCACTGGCAGAAGATAGCTGTCGCGTCTGTTAAGCAGTCAGGGATAGCTCGAATACCGTCTGTTGAACGAATTGTTGATTTTAAAAATGTAGTAACAAGAGATTATCCGGGATACTTGAAAATTATATTATGGGAAGAGGAGACCGGGCTGAGGTTACGGAATGTCCTGGAACAGGATCTTACTCTGCATCATATTATTTTTCTTGTCGGCCCTGAAGGCGGATTTACCGTAGAAGAGATCGAACTGGCAAAAGAACATGGATTTGTTTCCATTTCACTGGGAGATACTATTTTAAGGGCGGAAACAGTGAGCATTGCGCTACTGTCGATAGTGCGCTATGAAATGGGGGCGTTAGGGTGAAAAGGCTAAGAGATAAAAAGGTACAGAGGATTTTATGAAGTGTTCGAAATGTGGATTTGTAAGTTTCGATAGACTGGCACAGTGCAGGAAATGCGGTGCCCCGGCTAACCGGGAAGGTACGGATGCCGGACTTTCAGACACGAGTATGCCACAAAAACACGACAGCCCGCCTCATAGTGTTGAATATGAGAAAGAGCCGGTCCTTCCGCCCCAGTGGAATGAGACAATAAAAAATATAAAAAAAGAGCTTGAGGAAATAGAGGGCGCGCCTGTCGACAGGAAATCAGTTGCTGAGGCTCATCAGCAGGGTGCTGCACAACTTCAGCAGGATTTCTCATCCCGGACTCCCGAGCTGCTCACGGCGTACGCTGTAGTGCCGGTAGATGTGCATACAGCGTTAAAGGGTGGATTCTTTCTGCGTTTGCTGGCGTACGTAATTGATTGCGCACTACTCTACATCATAGCAATGCTTTTAATAGCAGGTGGCTTTATTTTTCTTAAATACTCAACAATTGCTGTTAATGAAAGTGATATGCTGGGAACACTACGGCTTCTGCTTGCTCCCTTCATGATTGCAAGCACACTCATTGAATTATTTTATTTTACGTACTGCCATGCGGTAACCGGACAGACGATAGGCAAATGGATCTGCGGACTGAAAGTGGTCAGGACAAGTGGAGAGCCTCTGGGATTCGCCAGGGCGCTGCTCAGATGGGCGGGATATTTTGTATCGCGATTTTGCCTTTATTGCGGGTTTCTCTGGATTGCCTTCAGCCGGGATAAGCAGGGGTGGCATGATAAAATCGCCGGGAGCTATGTCATAAGGGTTTAACGGGGATTAGAAAAGCAAAAAAAACGGGGAAGGGCGTAATGCCATCATTCCCCGTTTTTCTTTATAGACAGGTGTTCAAACTATTTTATCCAGCCATTACCTTTTCTGCTTCCTCGCGGAATGCATCCATCACATAGGGGATGCCGGAGACTTTGGCTGCCTCTTCGGTTAAAGACATGAGGTCTTTTCTGGATATGG
>CAIYCZ010000221.1 GCA_903924805.1 uncultured delta proteobacterium
AAGGAAATTCCTATACATTTCAATTAAGCTGGTAAATCCGTACCCCCTTCTGCAGCAGATCCATATCTTTCCAGGTCTTCTCAGAATACTTTGAATGTTCTGGCGAGCTTAGCGAGAGCTGGTACAGGAAGAGTGCCTTTTCCTTGTATTCCTGTGCCTTCTGCTGGTTTCGCACATCAGGGACAGGCGAAAAGGAATACATCTCATAGAGGATGTGGCAGCGATGGGCCATTTCGTAGAGAATCTCGGGCCGCAGCGACGTTGTCGGATATTTTTTAAAAATTTCTTCCAGCGCCTGAAGCTCTCGTGCAACCCCTTCAGGACGGCCTTTATAATTCTGCTCCCAGACTATCATGCGATAGGCTGCTTCATCGGCAATCGGGCTGTCGGGATACTTTTCGAGGATGGTTTTAAAATGCGTCTTGTTGTAGTGCAGCCCCCGGGGACCATCCTGCCAGCAGTTGTAATGGCCATATTTTGCCAGAAACTCTTTTCTTGCCAGCGGCTCTGCTGCCCCGTTATCCATGCGTCGTTTGTATTCCAGATCAAGCAGTCCCTCAAAGGATTCGCCGAGGCGCTGCAGCGCTATAGTATAATCCTTTGATTTAGGGTGTTTTTGTATATAGTCCTGAAAAAGATTAATTGCATCAACATAGGCCTTGTCATCAAAAGCCTTCTGTGCTTCTGCAAGCGGGTTTTTATCTTCTCTCTTCGATGCCTGCATATCGAGCAGGGCACATCCGCACCAGAGGAGAAGAAAAAAAACAGGTACGCAGTTCTTGAGTCTTGTTATCATATGGCACCGGGATGTAAACGTGAGAGTATGTTTTTTATTTATGAGCTGCCAGCGGCAGCCCTGCAAGCATCCTGATGGAGCGCATAAGCTCTTCAAACTGTTCCGGATACAGTGACTGGGGACCGTCTGAGAGTGCATGCAGGGGATCATGATGCACCTCCACTATGAGCCCATGGGCGCCAACCGCAATCGCTCCCCGCGAGAGGGGAATAACCTGATCCCGTTTGCCTGCTGCATGGCTCGGATCCACGATAATGGGGAGGTGGCTCAGACTTTTTACCGCCGGAATGGCGCTCAAATCAAGGGTATTGCGCGAATGATCGGCAAACGTTCTCACTCCGCGCTCGCAGAGGATGATCTGGTGATTTCCCTCTGCCATGATGTATTCGGCAGCCATGAGCAGCTCCTCAATGGTAGCTGACATGCCGCGTTTCAGGAGAATGGGTTTCGGGCTTTTGCCGGCACGTTTCAGAAGAGAAAAGTTCTGCATGTTGCGGGCGCCGATCTGGACGATGTCTGCCGCCTCTTCAACCAGGGAGAGCACATCGTGGTCGATTGCTTCGGTTACGATAAGAAGTCCGGTCTCTTCCCGAACCCGGATTAAAATTTCAAGGCCTTTCTCTCCCAGACCCTGGAAACTGTAGGGCGATGTGCGCGGTTTGAAAGCGCCGCCCCGGAAAAAATGTGCCCCTGCCTTTTTGACAGCGCGGGCAATAGTCAGGCACTGTTCAAGGCTTTCCACCGCACAGGGTCCTGCGATGACCGTGAGCTCGCTGCCGCCGACCTTTATGTCTCCAAACGGAATAACCGTATTCTCCGGCTTTACCTCGCGGCTCACCAGTTTGTAGGGCTTTGATACCGGTATGGCTTCCTTTACCCCGTCCAGTTCAAAAAACAGCGCCGGGTCTATGGCTCCGGTATTACCGATGATGCCGATTGCTATACGCTGTGAGCCGGGGATGGGAACAGGGGTCAGCCCGAGGTTCTTAATCTCTTCGTTAACCCGGTCTATCTGTTCCTGTGTCGCATCTTTCTGCATTACGATCAGCACGGTCACATCTCCTTACCATAGGTCCATTTTAGCAATGATAATAACTGTACCATGTTTTTAAAAAAAAATAAAATTTTTGTACGCGCCGCCTGTTCTCATCCCCCGGGATGGATAATCAAAACTTCTTCAAATAAAGCATAGGGAGTAAACATTTTCCTGCAATCTATTAAGTTTTCACGTCTATTTATTGTTAGTATGTAAAGATCAGGCCCTGTTCAATAGTAACCGGGGAAATAATGCTTGTTAGCGGTGATAGATTGCGGTATTATTTTTTGAAGAAAACATCGAGGAATCCTATGTGGCCATAGAAGTAGATGGCACCGAGCCCGAGGTTCTTTTTGCCAAAGGCCCGGCGTTTACCAAGACCATGGGACCGTTTATTAACTTAAGGCAGGAGGTACAACATGAAAAAGTACATAGCATGGTTACGTAAATTATTTTTACTGTCATGTATGATTATGCTTATATGCCCATCGCTTAATGCGGCAACTGCTGACAGTTGGAAGCAGACTGATTTTGGCGGCTCTCCCGGTGAATTTGCAAGTGTTGTTTTTCTTGATGCAAATACGCTGGTTGGCGGCACCTCTGGCTATAATTTAAATGATGGAGCAATGTATGTTTCAGCAGACGGTGGCACAACCTGGTTAAAAAAGATTGAGGGCAAGGCCAATATCAGCAAGGTCAAAAACGTAGCAGGAACGCAGACCGTCTACGCGGTTGGCGGCGCGGAGGGGTATGGGTATGAAGGATTTCTGGGAAAATCAACTGACGGCGGCAGTTCCTGGGCTGACCTGTCTGAAAAGTTTTTTGAAGCCAGAAAAACAATACTTAAGCTTGATGCAGCATATTCATTCCCGCTGTATGGCCTGTGCGCTCTTGATGCAAACACCCTTTTCATCTCCGGCGGGTACGGCAGCGGAGATCCGGAGGTTTGGGTGAGCGCTGACGGCGGTACGGCATGGTCAAGCGCTGGCGTTATCCACCTGGATTGGACCACTGGCAGTGAAACCGGTTACCTTTCACACGGCACCATGCAGTTTATGTCCAAGACCACTGGTTTTGCTGCTTCGGAAAATAATCTTTTCCGCACTACTGACGGAGTCACATGGGAAAAACTGAGCGCTCCATGGAGCCGTAAAATCAATGATGGTTATAATCTGGGCACGCTCACGTTTCTTGATGCCAGCAATGGCTGGGCTCTTGTCTATGATAATACGTTAAGTGCAAACTCCCCCAACTACGGTACGGAGATATATAAAACAGGCAACGGCGGAACGAGCTGGACGCTTGTGTACAAATGGAGTTTCACATCGAGCCAGAGCGAGGACAGCCCCCTTTCATTTTATACTGCTAACGGTGTTGAGATGTGGGGCGGCTCGTGGCACAAGATCTGGCACAGCACTGATAGCGGCAGCAGCTGGACGCTTGACTACGACAATGCCAGCGACGGGTATGTATGTGTGCGCAGCTTTAAAGCAGCGGGAAATGATCCCGTTCCCAGGGCTATGTACAGCATTGGCATGACCGGCTCGTATATCTCAGGATATTATACCAGGGTCGGAGGGTCCACAGCAACCACTACCACAGTACCTCAAGGCACAACAACCACAACAAGCACTTCAGGGGCGACCACAGTCAATCTTCTGGATTTATCTTTATGGGATATTTACGGAACTGCCAAATTGGAGCAGAATGAACTGATCTTTGGTGATACTATAGGAAAGGATCCCCAGGATCAGGACGGTGACGGCAACCCTGAAAACACCTGGTTCAACGGCTCTCCGGGAGCGGGACCGGGGTATGACTATGACTGGGTGGTGAGCAAGAATGAATTCAATCCACCGCTGACCCTGACATGGAGTGGCTGCTATGCCCTGACAAGCCTGGGATACCACCATGCAACCATAGCCAGAAAGAACCCTGCCTTCACCGGACAACCGGGAAGCGGGCAATCGGTCATAGCCTGGAGCTCTACTGACAGTCTCTGCGGATTCTACGCCAGCTGGGAGAATCCAAATGCCCTGCTCACCTATACTCAGAAGGGTGCGCAGAAAATCATAAATACCGTGCCGGGGGCAGCACCCGCACTCGGCGAGCATAGCATATGCGGTGAATTTAAAATAGTCTGGGAGAATAACAAGGTTACGTACTTCTTCAATAACGAGCAGGTTGATCAGCAGGACTTTACCTATTTCGGGCCGGTGAGAATATTTTTCAGGGCATATGAAAATCCGTTCACTATCGAGTCCATAGCAGTAACGTATTCTGCAGGAACCGCTACCACCACTTCAGTTTCAGGGGCGACCACAACTATTCCATCATCTACAACAACGACTGCTCCACCGGCAACAACCACCATTGCGTTGTCTACAACAACGACTACTCCTGCGCCATGCCCGCTTGCAACCTCTCTGGAGTCTCGGGAAGATATAGACTCCCTGAGAATGCTTCGTGATGCCCGGTTTAACAATATCACCGGATGGTTTCTGACCTTTATGTATTATCAGAACGCTGCAGAGATTTCCGCGATACTGGTAAACAACCCGGTTCTTCAGGAACATCTGAATGCATTAGTGCATGAACACATCGAAAGTGCACGGATACTTATTGCAGCGGGTGCGGTAACCGTCAGCAGGAATGCCATGGATGATATGGTTGGTTTCCTGAATGAGCTTAAAGCAGAGGGCGGCCCCCGGCTGCAGCAAGATAGCGACCTTATTATCAGGGGTATTGAGGACGGGAAGCTGCTGAAGGGTATAGGCGTAACAGTGAAATAAGAATACAAACAACGTTTGAAATTAAACAAGGCAGGCGCCAGACATGGTTCCTGCCTTTTGTTTCAGTTCTGATGCAGGTGCAGCTATTTTTTTGTCAGTTAACTTTCCTCTAAACAGGTGCCTGTTTAGATATGAGTTAAAATAAAATCGAGAACAATCGGGTAGATAAAAAATTGCGAATATCGTGTCGAGGGACTACTATGTTAAGAAGATTTAGCTGCTAGTGCCCGGTGCAGATCCTGTATCAGCTGTCCTGAAAACTTCTCCATAGCCCGGCTCATACCTTTTACCAGTCCGGGTGGCTTGCGCTCTTCAATCGCCTCGGTGATTCTATAACTTTTCTGGAAAATAATTCTCTTTGTTATTTCCTTCTGTGACATGTCAAGAAGTGTTATAGTAATTCCCAGTAGCGCTTTTCTGCCTTCCTTTTCATCAACTTCAAGAAATTCATCTACTTCGCCTTCAAGAATATACCGGGCATCTTCGGTATCGCGGTAGGAAAAGACCGCATTGAAGAGCCCCTGGCTGCGCAGGTCGCGAAGCAGATAATCGGTAACCATATCACCCGGGTTGACTCTCCACCTGCTGTGCTGATATTCCTGCCGTTTAAATGCCTCAGGGCTGTACACCATGGCAGTGCTGTTATAGTTCTGGGCAACCGTGAACCTTTCTACGCGTATGGTGCCGGTGGCTGAAGAAATGCCCTGAACTACCGGAGAAGAATACTCAAGGGTATATTTCTTCACCATGCGGGTCCTGCTTCCTCCCCCGATGCAGCCCGACAGCAGGAGCACCAGAACAAACATGAGTGCGGGATGCATGCGGCGGCAGATGTGTTTGAACACGAGATCGTTTTGTATGAGCATAGTGCTTTTCATAACCGTACCCTCCATGATTTATTCATCCCGTCCTGTTGTTTGCGGTCTGCCGAAAATAATATCAGATGGACTGTTGGCTAACCGTTCCAGGAGCATATCCATGGATTCAGATGTTTTGCGGAGATTCTCGCTCACTGCTTTTATATCAACAGCAATGGTGCGGGAATTCCTGTCCAGGCCATCTATCATACTGCCTGCTGTCTGGATCTCATCCCGTGCCGCGTTGATAAACGCACGGCCGTCAGCAATAAATCCCCTGGTTTCACCCAGAACGTCTTCAAGCTTCCCCTCTGCGGTCAGTTTTTCCACGTTCCCGGTTATGGTTTTTATTTTAGCGGTAATAATCTCCAGGTTGGCGGTAATGCGGTTCGTTTTTTCACCGGTTAAAAGCGTTTCAATGGCCTTTACGGTTGACTGAAGCTGGTCTGAAATCCCCTTGAAATCTATGGCTTTGATCTGCGCAATAATGCTGTCAACGCCGGATAAGAGCCGGGTGATATCTGAAGGACGGGATGGGATAACTGGATATTCAGTGGCAAATGCAAGCTTTGGCGAGAGCTCTGCTGCGCCGGGCTTCTCTTGGTCAAGTTCAATGAACACGATGCCGGTGATGCCGGCAGACTTAAGCTGGGCCACCGTCTCCTTCGCAGTATCTCCTCTGAGGTTAACCTTCATCACCACCTCAATGAGTTTATTGTCAGGGGCAACCCGTATCTTTTCAACGTTCCCTACATCAACGCCGCGGTATTTAACAGCAGAATCAAGCTGCAACCCCTGCACCGATTCATTGAAGTACGTGACAAACATCAACCCTTTCTGAAAGTACTTTGAGGCGCTGAGCCATATAATTAATGCAGCGCCGATAAGCACTCCCATGGTGACAAACAGCCCGATCAAAAAATTTGATGTTTTTTTAGCCATACGCTGTCCCCTTTTTCTTTTATCTACATGGGCAGTCGGTTAAAGAAATTATGTACGCGCTGGTCAGTAGACTGATCTTTGAGCACCCTTGGGTCACCCTCTGCTATGATTCCCCTTGCTTCCTTGTCAAGCATGATAATCCGGTGGGCTATAGTATATATTGACTCCAGTTCATGCGTTACGATAACCATCGTCGTATTCATGCCGGCATTGATACTTTTTATCAAATTGTCGAGCTCAACCGAGGTGATGGGGTCAAGCCCTGCTGACGGCTCATCGAAAAAGAGAATGGTGGGATCCAGTGCCATGGCCCGGGCAAGCCCTGCCCGCTTTTTCATCCCGCCTGAAATCTCTGATGGCAGGTGATTTTCATATCCGGAAAGAGTTACCATACCAAGCTTCATCTTGACGACAAGATTAATGGCAGCAGGCGAGAGGTCTGTATATTCAGAGAGGGGCAGCGCCACATTCTCTGCCACGGTCATGGAGCCCAGCAGCGCTCCCGCCTGGAACAGAACGCCAAACCTCATGCGCACCTGTCTCAATTGTTCCTCACTGGCAGCAGCAATATCAACTCCGTTGACCACTACTTTACCGGCATATGGCTTATACAGTCCGATGATGTGCTTGAGCAGTGTTGATTTCCCGCAGCCGCTTCCGCCTAGGATGACAAGAATTTCCCCTTTATACACCGTAAAACTTACATTTTCAAAAATGGTGTTGTCACCAAAGCGTGCCGTGAGATTCTCAACCACAATGACCGGGGTCTTCTGTTCGCTGTTCACGCCGTTTCCTTTTTTAAAGACGCGCTGATTTTAAGTATGCTGACTGAACCCATCACACACCAGGCACCTTTATTACATCTGTATATAATAAAGGATAATGGCAAATGCCGAATCACACACGATGATTAAAAAGATGGCAGAGACTACCGCCGAGGTGGTTGATGCACCAACCGACTCTGCTCCACCCCGCACCTGAAATCCCCGCTGGCATCCAATCCCGGCAATAATCATGGCAAATACAGCGGATTTTATGAGACTTGAAACAACACCGAACGTATCGATGCTGTCCATGGTCTGCGTAACATAGGTATATGCAGAGAGGTCAAGCCCGGTCACGCCAATAATCATTCCACCCAGTATGCCAAATAGTGACGCATACAGGCTCAGCAGCGGTACCACAAGCATGGATGCAATCACCTTGGGGACGGTAAGAAACCTGATCGGGTCAAACCCCATCACCGCCAGAGCATCCACTTCCTCGTTGACTATCATGGTTCCTATTTCTGCAGCAAAAGCAGAACCAGAACGCCCTGCCACCAGAATCGCCGTCATTATGGGCCCCAGTTCCCTGACCATACCTACGGCAACCAGCGACGCCACGTAAATATTTGCGCCAAACTGTTTGAGCTGCAGCGAGGACATGAACGCAATGATGAGACCAAGCAGCAGGCTGATAAGGGAAACGATGGGGAGCCCGTCAACGCCGGCCCGTTTCATGTAAAACAGGACATCATTCCATCTCACCGAGCGGGGATGAAGGACAGAATACATCAGTGCCCTGAGCAGCTCACCGAGAAAGGTTATCACCATGATGATATCATTGAGAAAACTAACGCTCGCCTCACCAATCTGCTCGATGAGGTTTGCGGTAACCCGCCCAGAAATGAGTGGTGCCATGGTGAGAGCTTTCCGGTCAATAAGATTAATCATTCGGCTGGTCTCATCAGTTGCATTGATAAACTGAAAGGAAATAGACTTGGCTTTTGCTTCGCCTTCAATCTGCACCAGTGCCAGCGCTCCGGCACTGTCAAGATAGGAGAGTCCGAAAAGGTCCACGGAGAGCTTTGCGGGAGACGTGTCGCTGAAGACTGCCCGGGCCTGAGCCGTGAAGGCATTCAGGTTGTCCAGGGTTATCCGGCCTGATACCGAGAGGGTAACCGCTCCTTGTGGTTCCCCTGCAATGTTGACGGTGTATTGTGGTTGCTGTGCTGTTCCCCGGGCCATACGGATGCTGTGCTAAATGGGTTTTGAATGCTTATAAATTTAAATCAAGTGCCAGGAACTCCTGTTCTGACACGTTACATTTTTTCTTTAAATCGTCCTCTGTAATTCCAAATACAAGAATCCCCACCAGCTTCCCCTCATGCAGGACCGGCGTTCCTATGAAAAAGTATTTTGTATCCTTCAGGTAAAGCTCACCGGTGACCGCTTTCTGTTTA